>CAZFZC010000212.1:0-1563 GCA_964523155.1 uncultured Methanosarcinales archaeon | reverse complement strand
CTGCTTTTAGAACACTGGAAACGTATGCCAACCACAAGGGCAAGGAAAGGATAGGTTCCTCCGCTTTTTCAAAGTACAATGGCAGATTGATAATTAAGATCTTCACAGCAAGGAGGGTATTTTGATTTTATATAAATAGTTACTTTCATGAAGGCAACCTTTGCAGTGCACGCAGGGGCTGCATGACCATATTCACCTGCATATTCCCCTCATGCGTGCACCAGCATTCCCCATTCTTAATAGACTTCATTATCTCCTTTGATTTTTTCATTATCCTCTTCATGTCATAGCCTTCCTGCCTGAGGCTGCCCATCTTTTTGTTGAGCAGTTCACACGGATAGACCTCTCCTGTGTCATAAATCACTGCACTCCACCTGCCAGCCCTGCAGGCAATAACCTGCCGCTTTTCCCTGAGGATTCTGCTTACGTAATGCGGAATCTGCGTGGCAATCCTATGCCTGATGAAGCCAAACCCCGGGGTAGAAAAATAGTGCGTTTTGCCGTAGCCTTTCTTGGTTTCATAAAGGCGCTTGTACTCTTTGGCACTCACGTCCTTTGCCTCAGGAAATCTGGAGTCTCCCCGAGTAAGAGTGTTACCGTACCAAAGCTTTAGCCCGCCCCTTATCTGCCTGAAAACCTCGCCAATGGAGTCCTTGTTGTACTTGCTCATAACGCCTGAAAACTGCACCTCCAGCAGGGGATATCTTGTCTTGAGCGCCATTATCCGTTCAAATGTCTGAAACACCCTTTGGTAGCTCTCTTTGTTCTGCCTGATGAAGTTGTGCACTTTCTCAGGCCCGTCCAGGGACAGAGCAACATTTACACAGGCTTTGGGGCACCTTGCGAGTATCTCTTCCACCTGGGATGCGACCTTATCCGGGAAAAAGGCATTGGTATGATAGGACACCATCCTCGTATGGTTGTTTTTGTAAAAAAGCTCACAGATCTGAGGCACATCCTTTCTCAGGGACGGCTCCCCCCCAGTTATTGTCAGGTAGTATAGGGTGTCAAGCCCGGTGGAGATTTTTCTGTACTCATCAAGCGTAAGCTCGTTTCTGTTTGCTGCATTGTCAATCTCTTTCCAGTAAAAGCAGTGCCTGCATTTCAGGTTGCATCTTGCAGTGGGAAATAAGCCGATGTTCGGCGGTGTCCTGCTAGTGATAATCCTAAGGCCATCATAGGCTGCGCCCAGGGCATATGAAAGAAACGCCCAGAAAGCCCCAAATACAGCCAGAATTGCGCCGATTGCGTTTGCCAGGTACAAAAGAGCATCTGCACAAAAAAACACGGGAAAGCGCCTAAACCCAAGCCTTTTCGCAGCCAGGGTGTAAAATTTAGCCCTTCGCACAGCCAGGGCAAAAGCAATAGCCAATGCAGCAATGATAAAGGCCGGGAGGAACACTGCCAAGGCAAGAGAGACTGCCAGTACAAGAGCCAGGGCGGCATTTATTGTCTCATCCCAGGTTCCAAAACCCCCCTTTTCGAATTTCCTTGTCCTAAGCCAGATTGTCCCAAATGCGTGGCTTCTGGGAACAAGCTTCTTCAGGTAGTGCCAGAAAGGCT
>CAZFZC010000211.1:0-1564 GCA_964523155.1 uncultured Methanosarcinales archaeon | reverse complement strand
AGGCGGGGTATAGGTACGCAAAAAAGGGGGCAATATAAAAAGTTTGCTTATTCCTGGCTACTCTGCCCTTACCCCTGAGGAAAAGGCCTTGGATAGGGAGCCTATTTTGTTTTTGTACTTAACCATTGTCCCCGGAAGCCTGATGCTACCTACAACCTTCAGCCTGCTCTCGAGGAAATAGGTTATTATGCGCTCCTCATAGGCCTCAAGCGAAGGCACAGTCCACTTTGCTATTGTGCCCCGCTTCTCATGCCTTATTAGCTTTGTTGGCTGCATTGTGCCAACCGGAAACTCTTTGGAAACCTGCACTATCTGCGGGATTTTGTCCATGATGTTCACGTGCTCAACGGGCCTGGAGCTGCGGTTCTTCAGATGCAGCATCACCTTAACCCTGTCATCCTTCATAAGGATTGCCTGCTTGCGTATCACAATCGGGCTGCGCAAGGCATAGTACAGAAGCAGGACGCACAAGAACACAAGCACAAGGACAAAAAGCGGCCTGTAGTTTATGGTGTAGGTTATGGTCTTTGCCTCCTGCACACCAACATCAAAAGCCCACACAAGATACCTGTAGCCGTCGCGCGTTGCTACCTTGTGGGCCGGCTCTGAACTCGTGAAAATCTGGGAAAACAGGCTTGTCCTGACACTGTGGGTAATTTCATCAGGAACATTACCGTCATTGAAAAAGTCAAGAACCACTTTTCTTTTCAAAAAACCGGGAATCTCTGTCCTGTTTGTAATAATGTTGTTGTATGCAAGTATCTGGACTTCCTTAACCTTCTGCTCAAAGCTTGCGTTTCTGGCAGGAACAGATGCTCTTATAGTTATCCTGTCAACAGCCGGCGGCTGAACAGAGTCGTACCCGAAGCTTGCCTCGATTGTCTTTTTTTTTAGCCCTGACAGGCTGGTTGTTATCCTCTGGTCATTCGCCCTGTCAACAGTTGTCTCAATATCAATGATAAGCTCTGTGATGTTGAGGGGGTTGAAGTTGCGAAGGCTAATTGTTATTGTTCCCGGCTTTCTCGGGTCAATCCCGCTATCAACATCAGCATCAATTTCCACTGTTGGCACATACTCTCCCGGCCCGTGCGGGCTGCGAAGGAAAATGTCTGCGCCAAGGAACCCCTGCGCCTCATCGAGCGCAGACTCAAGCCTGAAGTTGTAGGTGTATTTTCTGCCGTAGTCAACAGACTCATCCGGAGTGATGTAAAGCAGGGTTTCCTTGGTCTCTCCGGGCGCAAGCCTGATTCCGGCCATGTGAAACACAGGCTTTGTGATAATACTCCATGACGGGTCAGGCCCGAAAAGAGGCCGCAAGAAGTCCTCCTCTTCCATGTCATTAGTGACAATCAGCTTAAAGACCGCAGTCTCCCCGACAGTAATCTCGTCCTGCACGGGCTCAACTGAGGCTGTGTACGCTAAGGAAAAAGACATAGCTAGCAACATGCCCATAAGAAATGCCAGCAAGCGCATCAATCCACCACCTCGCTCTGTCTTTTAAGGATATTAGTTTATATACTTTTCGTTTTTACCACTAATGATGAGAAAGCTCAAAATCCTCTCG
>CAZFZC010000210.1:0-1569 GCA_964523155.1 uncultured Methanosarcinales archaeon | reverse complement strand
CCTTTCCACAGGCGGCGTGGCAATACTGATTTATTACTGGGGGCTTAGGCGCATAACTGCGTCACGGGCAACCATACTTGAGCTTGCGTTTCCCCTGACAGCTGTGCTCTTGGACTATTTTGTGCATGGCAGCGTGCTTGACTTTGGAAGGTGGGCGGGTGCTCTGCTGATACTGTTTTCAATAATTATGATAAGCAGGGACCAGAACCTTGTGGAGATTAGAGAAAACCGGGCAGCATGAAAAACACATCCCCTGTGATAGCTGGCATTGACCCCGGAACAACAGTGGGTCTGGCAATTTTTGACCTTGACGGCAGGCTTTTGTACAAAGGCTCTGGCAAGGGTCTCAGCCTGGCAGCAGTCATACGGATAGTGTCAGGGCACGGGCTGCCTGTAATTATGTCAGCTGACAAGGCAAGGCTTCCGGGCTTTGTCCGGCAGCTAAGGGCAAAGCTGGGCTCGCGCCTCCTACTTCCAGATAAGGACCTGACAGTCCATGAGAAAAGGCAGCTGACCTGCGGCATGGCTTTTGAGAACGACCACGAGCGTGACGCGGCAGCAAGCGCGCTTTGGGCATACCGGGAGGTCAGAGGCCTTATAAGAAAAATAAACAAGGCACTGGAGAAGGCAGGCAAAGAGTCTCTGCGAACAGATGTCAGCAGGCTGATGCTTTTGTCCAAAAACCCATTGCCTGCCCTAAAAACCGCAGTGCTACTTGAGGCAGATGACCAGACCACCAAAGACGCCGCCCAAAAGCTTCTTTTGCAACAGGATTCTGTCCGCGAGCTTTGCATTTTAAGGGAGAGGTACAGCAGGGCTGTCCGGGAAAACCAGCTGCTAAGGAAATTCAGGAGCAGCCAGGAGCACCTGGCTGCCGCGAAAGCAAAAAGGGTTGTTCGCAGAAAGGTCGTTGACCCGACGCTCAAAAACAGGCTGGACATTTCAGAAGCGCGCTCGCTTCGCATGCAGAAAGAGCTGCTATCCTTAGCCAGCGCCCTCGAGGAACAGAAAAGGAAAACATCCCTGCTTGAGTGCATCTTTGCCAGCCAAAAGGATTATGTTCCTGCGCTTGTCCTGCAAAGCCTTGGGCGGGAGGCTGACCTCTCAGGCCTTCGGACAGGCATGCCGGTGATTGCAGAGGACACTGCAGCGCATTCAAGGGCAACAACAGATGCACTGCATGAAAAGACAACAGTCATTATCGGCACGCCAAGGCGCCATTTGTCAGAGAGGTTTGTCTTCATAGACCCAAAAAAGTTAAAAATAAGCAAATTTAGCAGGTTTGCGGCAGTGGAGAGAAAAGGCTACGAGGCGCAGCTTGGGGGAAGGCGCATCCTGGACAAGCTGCTTGACGAATACAGAAAATGACAAGGAAATGGGGTCTTGTTCTTGGAGGCGGCTCAGCCAGGGGGCTGAGCCACATAGGCATTCTCAAGGTTCTTGAAAAGAACAACCTGAGGCCGGATTATGTGTCGGGCACCAGCATCGGGGCTGCGATAGGCGCCCTGTACTGCACGGGAATGAGCCCGGAATATATGAAAAATCTCTGCCTGACGACAGAGTGGCAGG
>CAZFZC010000209.1:0-1577 GCA_964523155.1 uncultured Methanosarcinales archaeon | reverse complement strand
TTCGGCTCCATCTCAAGAACAGGCAGCCTGCCCACAGGCGGCAGGTTCGCAAAAGACGCGTTTTCTGTTATGTTTGTGGTCTCAGCAGTGCTTGTTATGTTCTGCGTTGTAATGTTTTCAGATGTTATGTTTGGCTTTGCCATGCTCTCTGCCGTTATGTTTAGCACTGTGGTGTTTATTGGCGCAGAGAGGTTCGCAGTTATGTTTTTGCTCATATTCAGGCCTGCGTTTAGAACATCATGCGGTGTGCCGTTTATTGGCAAGGGGGTGCTTATGTTTTGCTCTGCGGTTGTCATGTTCTGTTCTGTTAGGTTTGTAGGCGAGACATTGGCCGGCCTGACCTGGCCATCTCCAGCCAGCTTGGAGAGCGCCCCCTCTTTCACCCTGACGTCCAGAAAGACGTAGACTTTGTTGTGTCCGTCATCTGCATACACAGCAGGAGTGTAGTTGCCTGGCTGACTGCTCGTTATCTGCAGGGCACTGTTTCTCAAATCCATGCCAAGGCCGCCGGCGTACTCTACGCCATACTTCAGGCTCTGGTTCTCAGGGTCGCTGAAGCCATCTTCAAGCGCTATGGCAAGAGCCATGTTTGGCTCCATGGAAAGCACAGAGATGTTGTGCACAGGGGGCAGGTCGTCTTCGGGCTGCCTGTCCGGCACAGGTGTCTGTCCGGCTTCTGCATTCACATACTCCTCGTTGGAGTAGGTTAAATCATCCCCGGAAGGCGTCTGAGGTGGCGCCACAGACAAAGCCTCCCGGGTCTGATTTAGAATGAGCGTGTCAAGCCCGGCATATCCGGTAATTGCCGGGCGCAGTAAAAAGGCAGCAGCCAGGATAAGCGCGCCTGCAAGAATTATTCGCAGCCATGGAAGGCTCACTTGCGCTTCCCCCTCTGGTATGCGGTCCAGATTGTCCTGTCATCCCTGCCCAGCAGAACAGCAATTTCATGGAAACTTGCATGGCATGAGTCTTTAAGGTGAATGGCGCATGCCTCAAGCACGCTTCGCTTGCCATCCCTTAGTGTGTCCACAGGGATGTCATATCGGCTGTGCCTGTCTGCGAGCCTTCCCGGATGCTTGCGCACCGCATTGCGGTATGTTGTCCAGCAGACCTGTGGGCTCCTGCCGGCAAGTTTTGATACGCTAAGGTTGCAGAGATTCAGGTTTTCGCGGAGGTATTTCACAACAGATTCAAGCGGACTGAGCTTTCTCTCGGACATAGCCGAAACCGGGATGCTTATTTTGGCCGGCCTGTCAAGGAATTTTTCAAGTAGCAGAAGTATGTCCTTTTTCTCCAGTTTTTCAAGATATCCCCTGATAAGCCCATGCTTGGAGGGGTCTTTGACTAGTTCACTGACTAAATACTCTTCAACTGTCTGTGGCGCCAATTTACAAAAATATACTTATTATAACATTTTGTAAGAAAAGGGTATATAAAGCTTCCGGAAATTTTCTATTAGAACTATATATAATTAATAATAGATAATATAATGTAAGTAATCCATATATTTATGTAAAAGTTCTATCCACTGTAAATCGCCTCCAGAATTATTGTTGAGTTCCTGCTTCCCGGCGGCT
>CAZFZC010000208.1:0-1579 GCA_964523155.1 uncultured Methanosarcinales archaeon | reverse complement strand
CGGCCAGGGTCTGGGGCTCGGGGAAAGCAGGGGCCGGGCGTAGGCTCTCACATGTATTGGGAATGTTTGGAAGCCGTTCTGGCAGAAGATCTCCGGATAAGCTCTGTCTGCCTTTCCTGCTCCTTTAAAAATTCAACAGTCTTCCGGTACACAGCGTCCCAGTCGACCTCAAAGCACATCACGCACGAGCCGTCGGGCCTTCTCAGTTCTCCTGACAAGGGCCTGTAGGCCGGATGCCCAGGACTCCCCCTCTCATCCGGAGCATAATCAGGCGCTGCGTAGTCATCGATGCTCATCAGAGCCCTTAGTGGTCCTTTTAGTATTTTAATTTTTCTCCTCTGGCCAGGGGACCCGATAAATATATATACGAATGCATCTGAATCAGATTATGCCTACAAAAAAGCTTCCGAAGATTCTTGAGGAGTACTGTATCGGCTGTGGTCATTGCGTTCTTGCCTGCCATCCGGGGACACTCAGCGTTGTGGAAAAAAAGGCGAGGGTGGCAAAGCCGGAAACATGCGACAGCGAAGGCAGGTGCATCGCAGCCTGCCCGCAGAAGGCAATACCGCACCTTGAGGAAAGGGAGTACTAGTACTGTCCTTCAAAAGCCAGGCAGCCTGTTTGCTGTCATGCATGGCCGCCTGGATATGGCAGGATTTGCCGGAATATTTTTATAATTTGGTTCCTTACCATGCCAGGGGTGATAGGTATGGAAAAGGAGATAGGAAAGATTTCCCATTTCTTCGGCAAAATCAGCGTGGGGATAATTGAGCTCACTGCCCCACTTGCAGCCGGAGACACAATCCGTGTAAAAGGCAGCGAGACAGACTTTGTCCAGAAAGTCGAGTCCATGCAGGTTGAGCACAGCCCGGTGGAAAATGCAGAGGCCGGCCAGGGCGTGGGTGTAAAATTTACTGAGCGCGCAAGGGAGAACGACACAGTCTACAAAGTCGAAGAATAAGCGAAACAGCCAGCATGAAAAGGCTGTTCTGCATGATGAGTACTACAGCTCTCCTGAAGAACGAAACCCAAAACTCACGGGGGAAGAGCACAATAAGCGTGTCGCCTTCTGAGAGCAGCCAGTAGTCGTTTGAGAATAGCAGCCTGTGAAACAATGTGAAAGCCCTGTCAAACCAGAGCCCAAGCAGCAGAAGCAAGAGGCCAAAAGCCAGGGCTGCGGTGCCAGAAAAGGCAAACAGCCTATGAAAAAGCTCCATTCTCTGCGGGCTTTTGAGATACTGCACAACAGCAGCGAGTGAGACTGTGGCGCATACAACCAGGGCTGCCAAGAACGCCCAGAGAAGATTTCTCACGTCTGTGAGGTGAAGCGTCTCCCTTTGGCTGTAGTAGGCGGGGTTAAGCTTGCCTCCCAGGAAATAGCCTGCAAGGTTTGAGGCAATCACATCTGTCTTATCGCCCAGCGCTTTGTAGGAGCCGTTTCTCTCAAACTCCTGGCGGAAAAAATCAGCATCAAGCGCTGCAGAGCTGCAAAGGACTATGGCGCATGCAAGGCAGAGCCTATGCATAATAGTACTTGCCGGATTTTTTCTGCTCTTCATCCTTAATCGAGCCGGGCTTG
>CAZFZC010000207.1:0-1580 GCA_964523155.1 uncultured Methanosarcinales archaeon | reverse complement strand
TATATTGCTGAAACTGTCACAGCCTTGCCTCCTCACGCTTTGCCGCATCCAGCCTTGGGCGGGTGGCCGGGCTTTTCGGGACGTACGGGCAGCCCTGGGCATTTTTCACAGAAACCTCGTATGTCCCTATCTGCCTTGCATGCCTGATTATCTCGTCCTTGTCAAAACCCAGAAGCGGCCTTAAAACAGGCGTGCTGACAGCCTCTGATATGACTGCCATGCTCCACAGGGTCTGCGAGGCAACCTGGCCGAGGTTTTCGCCGGTTATTATATGTGATGCGCCGTGCCCAAACGCAAGCCTTTCTGCCTCGCGAAGCATCGCGCGCTTGCAAAGTATGCACTGGTAGTTTCTCCTGCACCTTTCCATGATTCTTTCCTGGGTCTTGACATGGTTCCTGGTTACCAGGGGGGAGCCAAGGATTTTGGCAAGTCTGTGCTCGCTGCCTTTTGCGCCTGAGTTTTTCATGTGAAGAATAACCAGCCCGAAGCCCTGGCGCTTCATCATCCAGCCTGCAACAGGGCTGTCAATGCCTGTGCTCATGAGCAGGACTGCTAGCACCTGCACACCCCGCACTTGCCTGTGTGGCGCACCGTAATCTTGGTAAGCCTTGGTTCAGAAAGTGAAAAGCTTACAAGGCGCTCCTCTGCGCGCCACCTGTTGAGAAAATCCGAGGCAATCCTTGCCTGCAGTGCTGCTGCCACAAGGACAGTTGATGGCAGGATGCCTGCGCTCTGGGAGCTCTCTGGCATGCTGTAGCGGCCGAGGAAACAGGAGAGGCAGGGCGTGCCCGGACGGATAAGCTTTACCATTCCGTAGGTTCCTGCGACTGCTGAGAAAACCCAGGGTATCCTGCGCCTCAGGCAGTAGCTGTTTATAAGCTGCCTGACCTGGGGGTGGTCTGAACAGTCAAGCACCAGGTCAGCATGCAGAAGGCTGAGGTTGTCATGCGAAAGCATCTGGGGACCCTGCCTTACATACACACCCGAGCATTCCCGAAGCCGCCTTTGGGCTGCAGCTGTCTTTTTTTCCATGACATCCTCCTCTGTATAGAGAATCTGCCTGTGCAGGTTTGAGACATCAACAATATCCCCGTCTATTAGCCTCAGGTTGGCTGTGCCCTGGCGTGCCAGGATGTCTGCAACAGCGCTGCCTGTGCCGCCCAGCCCCACAACTGCGACAACCGGTTTCCTGTACCTTTTCCAAAACACCATGTATGCATAAACCAACAGCTTGTTTAATAAATTTTTTGGCACCCAACCAACGCTCTGCTGCGCAGGCAACTGCGCCAGCCATATGGATACAGGCAATTATTGCATGAGGGGGACAGTGTGCAAGGCAAGTTTCTAGCGCTTCTTGCAGAAGAATATCATGTGGTCGCGCTCAAAGGGCGCAAGGTCCCTGGAATCAACAACAGTGACTGAGCCCTCCAGGGCTCTGTATACCTCCCTAAATACATCCCCCGGCTTTCTTACAACATCCACGCTCCTTGACTTCACACACAGCGCACAGTGGCAGCCCTTTTTTAGGAACATGGACACATTTTTCAGGAATATCGCAACCTGGCTGCGCTGCGCAATGT
>CAZFZC010000206.1:0-1589 GCA_964523155.1 uncultured Methanosarcinales archaeon | reverse complement strand
AGAACCAGTAGAGCCGCCACTCCTCGCCTTTCATAATCCCCCTGAAAAAGGAACTGTCATTGTTTATGAGTGCCCTGCCTGCCTTTCGCAGGATGCAGTCGTGGCGCACCTTCATCCCCCCGCCAATCCCTGGCAGCTCGGCTGCATCGATGAATGCCCTCCATGAGACTATTCCATGCTGCCAGAGCCTGCGTTCTGTCTTGCGGCCAATATTCCTGAGAAACAGAAAGCTCCTGCGTATCATGTCCGGATAAGCGGTTGCCCGGGGTTTTTAAGGGCCACACACACCTGACCACTGCGACACGACTGTTTAGTAAGAAAAAAACGTCCGGAAGCGGTTTTACGCTCATTTGCACCTAAAGCTTTAAATATATGGAGTCTGCAGGTTTAATTACCCGGTGAGCGGGAAGACTAAAACAGGTGAATGTAATGGAACTGGAATTTTATGACGTTAAGTCAAAGCAGAAGTTTAGCACAAGCAATTTCAGTGTAAGGGAGAAGAACGGCAGGTTTTTTGCAGTAGCCAAGTCACAGACAGGTCCGCATGAGTGCTGGCGGGTGCTTTCCAAGGACCAGGCTGAAAAGCTCAGATAAACACATGTCAGACCTATGACCTGGTACAGGCAGCTGGGCTTCCGACATAATCCACTTGATGTAAGGCCAAACACAGCCCTTGTCGGTCTGGAAGCGGCAGAAGCGCAGCTGCGCAGTCATATAGAAAAGGGGGAGATATGCTTTCTCAACGGTCTGACAGGAAGCGGCAAGACCAGCCTTCTACTGAGGCTGCAAAAGGAGCTTAAGCGCCACAGGTTTGTCTACCTGGATGCCCATGACCTTCCCAAAAACTTCAGCCTCGAGGACGAATTGTCAAAAAAGCGGGGCTTCTTTGACAGGCTGTGGCTTCGCAGCTATCCCAGGAAGACGCCTGTTCTGATAATTGACGAGTTTCAGGCTACATCGCCTGACCTTGTCCTGGAAGCCAGGGCGAAATGGGAGCACCCTGAAAAAAGCAGGATACGCTCAATCGTGATTGCGCAGATAAGCAAGCACCTGAAAAATGTCACGCCCAGCTTCCTTGAAAGGCTGGGTTCGCGAATTGTCATGCTAAATACCCTTGACAGCGACGACATGAGAAAGGTGCTTCGGGCCCGGCTTACCAGGAGAAAAACAGATTATTCGCAGAAGCTTTCTGCGGATGCGGCATCCTTCATTATACGCTGCAGCGGCGGCAACCCGCGGCGGCTTCTGGAGTATACTGACGAAATCTTTGACTTTCACTACAAGAAGTTCGGCGAGAAGAACCCTGTGCTCCTGCCTTCCTATGAGGTATCCTATCACGGCGCAAGGGAGATACTTGGGCTTGATAAGGTGCATGTTGAGGGCTTTGACATACTTAATGAGAGACATAGGCAGATAAAAGGCTCTGAAAAAACAGCGGCCCAGACCTGGAGAGGCAAATACTCCGGCCCACAGGCAAGGGTTCTGATGCTGCTTAAGCAGGGCCCAAAAACACTGAGCCAGGTGTCAAAAAGGCTCAAGGTCAGCGAGTCAACAGCTGCAAGGTACCTTGGCGGCCTCCAGAGGCGGGG
>CAZFZC010000205.1:0-1590 GCA_964523155.1 uncultured Methanosarcinales archaeon | reverse complement strand
CTCGAGGCGCGAGGAAAGGCAGATTGGAAAGCTGCTTGAGAAGCAGTACGGCGCACAGCCTGCCCTTGATTATGTGTTCCTTTCAAGCAAAAGCGGCAGGCTGTATGTTGCAGCCAGGCAGGCTGTGGAATTTCTGGAGCACCTTCGGGCGGATTCAGTCGGCCTGTACTTCGGCAGAATTACTGGCCACAGCATCAGGCTAAGCATTGAGGGCAGCCAGCTTGTCGGGCCGCACGCAAAAAAGGGTGTTGCCAGGATAGGAGAGGCCGAGAAATTCCAGTGGATGATGGGCGAGAGCCTTCCAAACAATTCAGGAGAAGAGGGGTATGTTGTGGTTGCGAGCGGCAGCGACTTCCTTGGCAGTGCCAAAGCGAGCAGGATGCTTCTGAACCACTACTCAAAGAGCAGGCGGCTTGGCTCGGCCTTCCAGCACACTGTATCGCTCCCTGTAGAGTGAGAAAAGCCAGGAGTCAAGGGCGCAGCAGCCATTCCTGCCCAAAATCTTCTCATGGTCATGCATATCCACAGGAGCCATGCCTTTCCTTTTTTTGCTTACGAAATAGCTGGAAATGCCCTGCAGCTGCACACCCGCAGCATCGAGCCGTTTCCTGAGGTAATTTGGCGGCTCCTGCCAGTCCCGTGTGCAGAGCAACGCCTTTTCCAGGGTCTTGTTTCTTTCCCTTTGATAGTACTGGAAGACCTTCTGCTGCTGCCTGTTTGCAGGCTCTGGCATCAGACCGCAAACATAATGCATGAACTCGTGCGCAAGCGTCTGGGCCTGCGCCTGTGCGCGGCTTGCCGGGCGCAGGCGCATGAATTCAGTCAGTCGGGATGATGCTTTTAGCAGGTACTTGGCCAGCACCGAGTAATAAGGGTTTATAAGGCCTGCCAGGGCACTGGTATCCCTGACATTCAGCTCGCTTCGCTCCTTTTCGCTGAGTATGTTCAGCGAGCTCTTATACAGCCCTGAAAGCTCCCTAACCCCTGACAGGTTCGTTGCCTTGGTGATGTCGCTGTAAGCCTGAAGCGGGCCTGTCCTGCAAAAGTCCACAACCAGATTTTTCATCTGCCTTTTTATGTTCCGGTCAGCCAGGCCATCATGACAGAGTGCGCTGTATGAGCGGCATATGGCTGAAAGCGCTGCTGCCTTGCTTCTTTCATTCATGGACGAATAGTTCTCGAACAGGCCGCTTTTGTAGTACGCAATCCTTTGCAGGTGAAAATCCTTGACCTCAGCATCCCGCCTCCCGCCGCTCCTCTGGAGAAGCAGATAGCCTATTTTCCTGACCATGGCAGGCACTGTCTCTTTCTCCTTCTCCTTGTAGCCCGGATGATAGGCATCCCCCCTGGGGTCATTGGCGTTAAAGAATGTCTCTGGAGAGTGCAGCTGGAGCTGGGAAGTCAGCTTCTTGTCATGGAGGCATACTGCCAAATGAAGTGAGTTGTATTTCTTGCTTTTGTTCGCATAGTAGTCCCGCAGAAATGTCCGCCTGTCTGTCAGCCACTGCCCGGACTCCTGAAGCCAAAACTTGGAAACAATGTCTTTCCTGAATGTGTCAGCCATGACAAATATGGCATGCGAGCCACTGT
>CAZFZC010000204.1:0-1624 GCA_964523155.1 uncultured Methanosarcinales archaeon | reverse complement strand
TGTGTCGGCCTGCAGAAAGCTGCCTTTTGACTTCGTTCTCAATGACCTTTGGTATAGAACGCAGGTCCTGAAAGCCCTTGACCTCTGTCCTTGCGCCGCCCTTTATGCTGATGTTTACGTCCTGGCGTATTGTGCCGATGCCGCGCTTCACCCTACCTGTCGAGCGCAGGACCATGCCGAGTTTCTCTGCGCATTCCTTTGCATGCGCCGGGCTTTTTATCGACGAGTCTGTGGCAATCTCAACCAGCGGTATGCCCAGCCTGTCAAGCCTGTACACAACCTTTTCCCCGGTCTGCGACAGCTTCTGCGCTGCCTCCTCCTCAAGGCATATCGTGGGTATGCCAACCCTACCCTGGCTCGTCTCGATGTGGCCGTCCATGCCCACGAGCGCGGTCCTTTGGAAACCTGATACGTTGGAGCCGTCCACCACTGTCTTGCGCATGACCCTTACCTCATCGACAATGCGTGCGTGGAGAAGCGCGGCAACCTCCACTGCCGCAGCCAGCGCGTCCTGGTTGACGGGATGCGCCGGCTCCTCGTCAAGCTCAACAAGGCATGTGTCCTCGCTGTTTGCCACATACTCATAGAGTAGCGACTTTTTCATCTCGTGGCTCGCTGCCTGGTCAACCTCGCCTGTCTCCCCTGCAACAGCCCGAAGCCGCCTCTGCACTCTCATGTCCGGCTCCTTTGCGCTGTTTATCGCAGGGCATGCGCAGAAAAGTTTTGTTCCGGAAAGCTGCTGGTGTATCTCAAGGCCGCACCTAAAACCCAGCTTTTCATAGTCAGGCATGGCTGAATGGTGTTGCCTGTGCGCTTATAAAGCTTTTTGCAGAAACAATTAAATACATACAGATAATGCCAACGCGCATGGGCAGTGCAAAGGACTTCTGCGTGAATCTTAAGGATGAAGGGAACCTGCTTGAAACGTTGTCGAGAAGGAAATCAATCGCATGCTGACAAGGATTAGAAGCACGCACAAGGTGGGCGAGAAGCGCAAGGAAGAGAAACAGCGCGAAAAGCAGGTGCTGCAGAAGAACTTCGTGCCCTACATGAAAGCCCTTGACAGGTACCTAAGGGAATACGTCCCTGAGTTCTACGAGGAGATTGGCAGGGGGATTCTCGAAGCCAAGAATTACATGGATACCAAGAAAGACTATGGCTAGAGTTTCATAAGCCTCTGCTGCGATACAACGATGTGGTATGTCCTGTCGAGGTCTGTCCTGCCGGAGTGGCTCCTTATGTCAAAGCCTCCTCTCCTTATGGCGTTTGCCAGGGAAGTTTTTGTGAAGAAGTTTATGTAGTCGTTGCCGACGTGCGTCCAGTTGCGCCTGGGACAGTGCTCCCTGCAGTAGGCATCGGCAGTCGAGAAGGCTTTTGTGAACAGGAGGCTGTTGTGGCGCAAGAGCTTTGAGACCTCCCTGTAGAATTTCCAGAGCTCCCTGCGCCTGAGGCTGTTGCTGTATGTATTGTCTATTACTGTCTCGAAGCTGTCTTTTGGGGTTCTTTTTGCAAAAGAGAAAAAGTCAGAATACTCATGCCTGAGCTCTCCTTTGGCCCTGCTTGCATTTATGGCTGCAAGGTCGCTGTCAACAACCGTTACTTCAAAACCCAGCTTCCCAGCGAT
>CAZFZC010000203.1:1234-1639 GCA_964523155.1 uncultured Methanosarcinales archaeon | reverse complement strand
AGGCAGGGCAATAAGCGCGCTGTAGAGTATGTGGCTGGACACGCTGCCCCTCACTGCAATCAGAAATACATACCAGAGCATGCTGCCTGCAAGCATGTAGCCCGATTCCTTGCGCCCCCTTGTCCCGGCGTACAGGGGAAGCACAAGGCCGGCAAAGGCTGCCAGAAGCCAGATGCTGCTTCCCATGCTTATCTGCGCAAGAACCTGCTGAAGGTTCGCGGGGTTTAGCTCGGCAACTGTTGTGAGCACGTTCGGCCAGACCTTAAGCGTTCCGACTTCCTTTATCTGTGTGAACCTCAGCGTGCTCCTGGCAAACGCGATGAACCGTTCGTGGGACACAAATATTGCCACAAACACAGCAGATGCCGCAAGGAAGCTTGCTGTCACTACAACAGAATTTCTTAT
>CAZFZC010000203.1:0-1224 GCA_964523155.1 uncultured Methanosarcinales archaeon | reverse complement strand
TTATCCTTGGCAGTGTGAAAAGCTTGCTGATGTTTTTGCCGAGGTATTCCCTGTGGGCAGCGAGGTTGTATACAAACACAGCGGCAAGCATTGCCAGAACAAAGTCAAGCACAAAGAACCAGCCCTGCCATGCAAAAGAGAACAGCCCTGTGCAAAGCCCTGCCAGGCCGCTGTACAAAAGCATTTTCCTGGTGTCCTTCTGGTCAAACGCAAGCATTACAAGCCAGACAACCATCAGGGGGAAGAACACATTGTATGCGTCAGTGTCAGAAAACCCGCCCGCAGTCCTGGACAGAAAGGCCGGGTGTATGGCAACAATTGCTGCTGCAAAGAACCCGCCGGCGTTGCCTGCAACCCTTCTTGCGAGGAAAAATGCAGGGATGACTGCGAGCGTCCCCAGTATTACAGGGGAGAAAAACACAACGTTCATCAGGCTTGCGTCAGGGTTGAAGAGGCGCACAGCCCTGTACATTAATGCCTGCAGGGAGGTGTGCAGGTTGTCTGCCTTCCTGGGCTGGCCGCTGTCAAGTGGCCTTCCTGCCAGTATCTTTGTGTCGTGGTACCTCCCGTTCTCATCAACATAGTCAAACGCATGCCCGTTCTCAACCATGTTTTGCGTGCGCCTGTAGTAGAAGTACGGGTCAATTGCCAGAAGGTAGGTTCCGCCGTCTTCGTTCTGGAACTTCTCCTTCAGGTATTTTTCATTGTCATTGATGATTGCCTCAATGGCGTACCTCTGCCCTGCCTGCTCAATGTAGCCCTGCTCAATTATCTTCTGCAGCTCCTCGCCTGCCATGCGTTCCTTGTTTGCCTGCGGCAGGTTCGGGTACATCACGTCAAGCTCAGAGATGATTCCTGCGCGTATGTTGCTGTAAAGCCCGCGCTCTGCCCAGTCGCGCGCAACAGGCAGGTAGGCTGGCTGGACTCTGAAATACACGCTCAGAAAAATCGGGACAAGCAGAAAAAGCAGAAGCGCAATCTTGCCCTTGTCAAGTTTGCCAAGCTTCTTGCCAACTGCAGACAGGTCAACCCCTATCCCCTCATCCCTTCCCATCGCTTTTGCGAGAACGACTGGTTGTATATAAATATTTGGGAAGCAAAAAATGGCCTGCGCAAGGGCGCTCCTTCACCTGCGCGTCCGGTGTTGCGGGCCTGGAAAAGTGCTCCCTGCAATATCTCCTGCACGTAGGATTTATCCAACCAGATGCATCCAACCGGATGCGT
>CAZFZC010000202.1:0-1652 GCA_964523155.1 uncultured Methanosarcinales archaeon | reverse complement strand
AATGCGGTGTCTGACAGCACCCAGGCGCTAAATGACATGGGTGCGGAAATGATAAGGACTATTGCAGTTGATGTGGCAAGGCAGCTTGAGATATACATTCGGAGCCATCCGGAGATGACAGTTGAGGACCTGCAGGAAGACCCTTACTTTAGTTCCCTTGCTGTCCAGCCGGTCGGAGAGACAGGCTACACAGCAATTACAGACGTAGACAGCCTTGTATGCAGGTTCCATGCCAACCCCGCAATTGTCAACCTGGACCTTCAAAACCTTGCGGAAACGCTTCCGGGGTTCTGGTCAGTCATGAGCAGAAGCGAGGGCGGTATGCCAAGCTACGGGTACTACGACTGGCTCGAGGCTGACGGGACTACTAAGCAGAAGTACATGTACATTGCAATAGTCAATGCAACTACTGCTGACGGCGTGCAATTCAGCGTTGCCGCAACAACCTACATTGACGAGTTTAACGCTCCGGTGCTCCAGACGCAGGCAAAAATTGACAGTGTCCTCGAAGGGGAGATTGAAAAGAACAGGCAGGCAATGCAGGAAATCAAGAGCGAAATTACTTTCCTGATTGTTTTCATGATAGTTCTGACAGTAATTGTCGGAATGCTGTTTGCAAGGAGTGTAACCGTCCCCATTGTGAGGCTGACTGAGTCTGCGCGCAAGATTGCCGACGGCGATCTGCACACCCAGATTCCCGAGATAAAGTCAAAGAGTGAGATAAGGGACCTGGCAGACACCATGGGGCTGCTCGCAGGAGCGCTGCAGTACCTCAGGAAAGAGAAAGAGGGCAGGAAGAAATAACTTTTTTCTTTTTTTCAAAAGCTTAATATAATTGGCAGTATGCAGCCACAGCCATGTACTGCTACACAATCAGGGGAATTGTCCAGGGTGTCGGGTTTCGTCCCTACATCTACCGCACGGCTGTCAGGTACGCCCTGAGGGGAAGCGTGCGCAACAGGGGCAGCTATGTTGAAGTTCTGGTTAACGACCCCTGTTTTGAGGAGAAGCTTTTGGGCCTGCCGCCCATTGCGCGCATTGATTCCATAGAAAAGAGTGAAGCAGACTGTCCTGTGCCTGAAAAGTTCACTATTGTCAGAAGCGCAGGCAAGGGAGGTGCTGCGGAGCTGCCTGCCGACCTTTTCATGTGCGACGACTGCAAACAGGAGCTCTGCAACCCGTCGGACAGGAGACATAAGTACTATTTCATCACCTGCACCAACTGCGGGCCCAGGTTTTCCATGATAAGGGATGTCCCCTATGACAGGCCCAAGACCAGCATGGGCAAATTTCCTATGTGCGCCCGGTGCACAAAGGAGTATACGGACCCGCTAAACCGGCGCTACCATGCCCAGACAATTGCATGCAAGGACTGTGGGCCAAGGCTCAGGTTTTATTCTCTGGGCAGGGAGGAGACAGGCCAAACCGACGAAGATACAGTCGCAAGGGCAGTCAGCGTGCTAAAGGCAGGAGGGTTTGTCTCAGTTAAGGGTGTTGGCGGGTTTCACATCGCCTGCATTGCCCAGAAGGGGTCTGTGCAGGGGCTTCGGACTTTCCTTGGAAGGATGGACAAGCCGTTTGCCCTCATGGCTGCCACGCCTTTTTGAGTTTTTTGTTCTCCGGGTCTTTTTCCAGCCTCCGGCTGATTTTCT
>CAZFZC010000201.1:0-1675 GCA_964523155.1 uncultured Methanosarcinales archaeon | reverse complement strand
AGTTCTCCACCAGATTGGCCAGGGTGTCTTTCCTTATCATCACATCAGAATCAATAAACAGGAGAAGGCTCTGCCTGGCTTTTGCCGCACCGAAATTGCGCGCATGGGCAGCCCCCTTATTTTCTGGCAGTTTGCAGTACGTTACCTGGTATTTGCCTGCAAGTTCATCTGTCCTGTCAGTTGAGCTGTCATCAACAACAATGACCTCAAAACCCCTGTATATGGAAGCAAAGACTGACTTCAGGCATTTCTCAAGCAGCACTTTCCTGTTGTAGGTTGGTATTATTATGCTAATCAAAGCCAAGCACCCTTCGTATCATTCCAAAGTCCCTAATATGCTCCCAGGGTTTTTTTCGCATCATCATGGCAAGCTCTGTTGTGCATCGCGAGAAGCAGCCCGGGCAGGCAGCTATGGCCTTCTTTGTCTCTTCCGGGATGCCGCGCCTGTAGATGTCCAGGAAAGACTCGTCCCTGATGTTGCCTATGATAAAATGCCTGTTTGGGCAGCAGCTTACTGAGCCGTCAGGGAGTATTGAGAAGAACAGCCTGCCTGCTTCACAGTATTTTTTGCCGATTGAGAGAGATGGCTGGCTAATCATTCCCCCTGACTGGGTGATTTTGACATACACGTTTATCTCTGAGATTCGCTGCTTGAATTCTTTTTGGAAAACATAGTTGTTTGTCAGGTTGTGTTCTGGTATAAAGGTGTGGCTGTCAAAGATACCTGCAGTATACTTTACAAGCTCTGGAAGAAATGCAATATTTTTTTCAGAAACAACAGTGTGGGCCATGACCTTGCTCAATCTTTGTTTTTCTTTGGATAGGATACTGGCACCACGCACTGCTTTCACAAACATTCCCCTGCCTCTAATCGAGTCGTGTATTTTCTGGGGGCCGTCTATTGACACCCTTATGACATTGAAATTCTTTCTGAGTTCCAGCGCGTTCTTTTTATTCACTAAGGTGCCATTGGTGGTAAGGATAGTGTACATGCTATTTTTTTGTGCTCTTTGAGCCAAACGGCAAATATCCTCTCGCAGAAGCGGTTCTCCACCTGTGAAGTTTAGGAATACTACACCAAGACGAGCCAAAGCATCAATGAGCTCTCTCAAAGATTTTTCTGACAGTTCTTCAACTGGGGGGGCTCTATGGATTCGGCAGAAACTGCACTTTAGGTTGCAGCGGTAGGTCAGGCGCAGAACTGTATGCGTGGGTTTTGGAAAACCCAGCTGATAGCTGATATACGATTTTGTAAGATTAGCTATGTGCCTGTTCATTTTTGGACTACAGTAGCCGGGCAGTATTTCTCAATGAATGGCAGGATCTTGGCATAACCTGTTCGCCATAGTTCTATATTGGACTTGATTTTCTCAAACAGTTGCCTGTTCTCACAGCGAAAGTAATAACCTACTGATTTTCGTGTGTGTTTCCAGGGCTCTTTTAGGTAGATCCCACCAAGGTTCTTTGCCACCTTATGGCTGTAAATGCATGTCCTGCGTGATGTATTAATTGTCCTGATAAAATCCAGGGTTGAGCGGGTAACAAAATCAATCTCTATGCTGTCCGGAAGGGACAAGATAGGCATAGCGATGCCACACAAGTTACAGAGGTCTCTTTGATGCACAAATGCCTTGGAGTCCGCCTTCCACCAATTTTTTTCAATGCCAAGACCTCT
>CAZFZC010000200.1:0-1680 GCA_964523155.1 uncultured Methanosarcinales archaeon | reverse complement strand
TGCTAAAAAATGCAAATATTTATATACAAGCGCAATGTTCCCTTTTTCATTCATTGTGCATGTGACTGCTAATGGTGCTAAACAGGAAAATACTCAGCAAGCTTAAGGATTTCGGCCTTAACTCCTATGAAATAAAGATATGGGCTGCACTCCTTTCCAGGGGAGTCTCAAGCGCAGGCGAGCTTTCTGACATATCCAACGTCCCGCGGTCAAGGGCGTATGATGTCCTTGAAAGCCTTGAGAAAAAGGGCTTTATTGTGATGAAAATCGGCAAGCCAATAAAGTACATTGCAGTGCCGCCCGAAGAGGTCATCGAGCGGGTGAAAAAGGACATTCTCCAAGGCGCAGAGGGCCAGGTACAGCTTATTGACCAGATTAAGAACGATGAAGTGCTGGAGGAGCTTAACCTGCTCTACAGCCAGGGTGTGGAGATTGTCCACCCCACAGAGCTGTCAAGCTCGCTGAAAAGCAGGGACAACATATACCAGAACCTAAACCAGCTTGTAAAGTCTGCGGAACAGTCCATAGTCATCATGACAACCGCAAAGGGCCTTAAGACAAAGGCAGAGTCAATGCGAAGGAACCTTGAGAAGGCGCAAAGGCGAGGCGTAAGCATCAGAATAGCTGCGCCAATAACCAAGGAAAACAGGGAGGCGGCAAAAGTCCTCAAAAACTTCTGCGAGCTAAAGGACATCAGGAAAGTTAAGGCAAGGTTTGCAATTATTGACAACAGACACGTCACTTTCAACCTTCTTGACGACCAGAAAATAACACCTGCGTACGACGTGGGGATATATGTCCAGACAGAGTTTTTCGCAAACAGCCTCAGGTCAATGTTTGATGACATCTGGAAAGAGCACCCTGTTGCCCAGGTCTGATTCCGATTAAAATATAAATGTTCATTCTGTTCCGCACTGCATGAAAACTCCGGCAATGCAGCAGTACAGCGAGATAAAGAAAAACCATCCGGACTGCCTTGTTCTCTTTCGCATGGGCGATTTCTACGAGACATTCTATGAAGACGCAAAGCTTGCATCAAGGGTGCTTGATATCGCGCTTACCAAGCGCACAACCAGGAAGGGGCCCGGAATTCCCCTGGCAGGCATACCGTACCATGCGCTCGAGTCATACCTTGGCAGGCTTGTTACAAACAGAATAAAGGTTGCAATTGTCGAGCAGCTTGAAGACCCCAGATACGCCAAGGGCGTGGTTAAGAGAGGGGTTGTGAGGATAGTTACGCCCGGGACACTAACTGAGACCAACCTCCTGAGCGAGAAGCAGAACGCATGGATAGCTTCGGTGTATTCTGGCGCAGTGGCCCTGCTTGACCTCTCAACCGGCGAGTTTTTCGCAACAAGGGAGAGGAGTCCAGAGGATGTTCTTGCAAGATACTCGTGCAGCGAGGTTATTCTGCCTGATGACAGCAGGCACCTTCCGCTTGCAGGGCGGCTGAAAAAGGCAGGGTTCTGGACAGAGACTGTCCCTGCCAGGCATTTCTCCCATGCCCAGGCGCTACAGCAGCTCTTCGACCATTTCCAGACAATAGGTGCAGTCAGGGCCGGGCAAGAGGACCAAACCGAGGAAACCTGTTCAGGCGGGGCCCTTCTTTGGTATGTGCGCCAGACCCGGCGCAGCAGCGCAACGGCCAGGTTGAGCTGCGCGATGTCAGCCAGCACGTCC
>CAZFZC010000199.1:0-1724 GCA_964523155.1 uncultured Methanosarcinales archaeon | reverse complement strand
TCGCCCTCATTCACCTTGTACTCCCTGCCTGTGCTTTCCAACGCGTCCTTTAGCCCCTGCGTCGCTGTCTTCCACTGTTCATCTGTACCTATGCTCTTCTTTGGCCGTGTCGAGAGCTCCATGTGGTACGAGAGACCAAACATGGAATACAGCCTGTCTGTAAGCTCAATTACCCCGATTATCTCAGCCTTTATCTGCTTTGGCGTCATGTAGATGTGGGCGTCGTCCTGGTGGAACATCCTGACGCGAAACAGACCTGACAAAACACCTGAAAGCTCGTGGCGGTGCACAAGGCCTATCTCGCCTACGCGCATGGGCAGCTCCCTGTAGGAATGCACCTTCTCTTTGTACATGAGCATCCCGCCGGGGCAGTTCATGGGCTTTATTGCATAGTCTTCGTTGTCAATCTTCGTGAAATACATGTTCTCCCTGTAGTTTTTCCAGTGGCCGCTCTTCTCCCACAGGTGCCTCGACAAAATAACCGGCGTCTTGACCTCAACATAGCCTGCCTTTGCATGCTCGCTGCGCCAGAGCTGTAGCAGCCTGTTGAACAGGAACAATCCCAATGGATGCCAGAACACAAACCCCGGGCCCTCCTCATGCAGGGAAAAAAACCCAAGCTCCCTGCCAAGCTTCCTGTGGTCGCGCTTCTCTGCCTCGGCAAGCATCTTCAGGTACGAGTCAAGCTCTTCCTTTGTTGGAAACGCAACACCGTAGACACGCTGCAGCTGCTTGTTGTTCTGGTTGCCACGCCAGTAGGCGCCTGCAAGCTTTGTAAGCTTGAAGGCCTTAATGCATCCTGTGTGCGGCACGTGCGGCCCTTTGCACAGGTCTAAAAACTCCCCTGACCTATATATCGTGACTGTATCGTCGCCAAGGTCGTCTATCATCTCAATCTTGTAGCGCTGCCCCTTCTGCTTCTTCTTTGCCTCGTCAGCCAAAAGCTCTATCCTCTCGAAAGGGTGCTTCTCATGGACAACTTTCTTCATCTCTTTCTCAATCTTTCTCATTATTTCCGGAGTCAGGGGCTCACTTGTCTCAAAATCATAATAAAAACCGTCCTCAACCGGCGGGCCGATTGTCAGCTGCAGGTCAGGAATCACGCGCTTTGCTGCCTGCGCCATGACATGCGCTGCGCTGTGCCGAAAGACCTCCCTGCCCTCTGGGCTCTCAAAGCCTATGAACTCTACAGACGATCCTGCAGTAACCTGGCAGGAGAGGTCGCAGAGCGTCCCGTTCACTCTTGCAGCTACTGCGTTTCCTCTGCCCTCGTCATCTGCAACCTGGCTCAGCAGCGTGTTCCCAGGATATTCGCGCACACTGCCATGCACTGTCAGCTTAACCATGGGGCAATGGAAACCAGGGGGTTATTTTTAATGTTTTTGGTGCAGAATGTAGTAAAGCAGCCCAAATGCAAGCACAGATGCCATTAGGATGCCGAAGAAAACCGGCCTGCCGGCAGACGGGGACTCTGTGTGAACCAGCCTGTTTGGAACATCCGGCACTGTCTCGTGCATGACCTCGCAGTCAGGGGCGCAAACCCCAAACCCTCCCATCTCGCAGCAGCTCATATCAATACATTCAACAGAAGTGTCGCAGAAGGGATAGCACCTGCCCTCAACGCAGTGCATGGTGCCAGTCACATACCCTGTAATGCTTGAGCCCAGAAAGTACAGCGTCAGGCAGAGTGCAAAAACAAAGCTTATGAAAAAACGCGTCTGCAT
>CAZFZC010000198.1:0-1728 GCA_964523155.1 uncultured Methanosarcinales archaeon | reverse complement strand
TGCATAGTATATCTCCCTGGACTCGTCCACGAGGCTGCGGGCCATTGACTGTATCTGCTGCTCGACTGCCTCTGTCTGCGTGTCCAGGGCCTGCCTTGTAAGCAGGTAAAACGCTGGAATGAAAATAAAAAGAAGGGCTGCAAAGAGCAGTGTGAACTCTGCAGCCGACTGGGCATTCTTCATCCTACGGCGTCTCAGCGGACTTCCTTATGTCTCCGTAGACTGTGCTCTCAAGCGCACTGTCAGTAAACTTGTATTTTATCCTGAATTTGCCTGCAACGCGGGTGCCGACCTCGAGATTTTCTGTTGTGCAGTCCACCTGGACAACAATGCTTCCGCCAGGGATAATGTCTGTTCCCACTGTGTCGGGCCCGCAGCCGCTGACAAGGGCACCGTCGTCAGCCTCAAACGAGGCCTCAACTATGCTTATGGACTTGCTTGCGCTGTTTATGATTTCTACCTGAACCGTGTCTGTTGTGCTGTCCACAACCTTTGCGTTGTTGCATGTGAACACGCCTGAGCTCTCAAAATTGCATTTCTCCGGCAGGTACCTGCCAAGGTCCAGCACCCCGAAATATGTGAGTGCGGCAATTGCTAGAAGCACCACGAGGAATGCTGCGCCGTACAGAAGCAGTGACTCCATGGTAATCTGGGCTTTTCTCATTTTTTCACCTCATTTGCGGAATTTTTGTTATTTTGTGCTCTTGACTATAAAAATCTTGCGGCTGCAGCAGCTCATGCGCAGGGTCATGGACAAGCCTTAGGCCGGGCCCGATGAGCTTCTGCCAGTTTTTTGACAGGAAGTCTGCGTGGCTGCCCTTAAGCGATGAGAGGTCAAGGCTCTGCCTGCCAAAGTCAGACTTTGTAAGTATTTCGTCAAACCTGTAGACAATGCCCAGGATTTCAGCTCCGCTTTTCACCCATGCCAGGTCCTCGCTGGTCTCGCCGGTATCATGGTAATGGCTCAGCACATCCGCAACAAGGCCAAGCTCGTGCCGAAAAAGCTGGTTGACTGTCTGGTAGCTTTTCTGAATCACCCTGAGCTCTTCAGTTTCTTTCCTGTTAAGCCTCTTTGGGTCAATGTCAACAAACCTTGCGAGCAGCGCCGAGCCTGCCACAACAATTCTGCGCTGCCCTGCAAACCCCATGCTGCCCACCAGGCTGTAGCAGAGTATGGCTGCGCGCAGCGATGAATAGTACGCGTTTTTGTTGTATTTGTGCAGCCTCGAAAGAAGAAACACTATGAGAAAGCCCACCATTTTCCTGCTCTTCCTGCTGCTCATGCTTTCAGCGCAGAGCTTTCTTACCAGCCAGAGCAGGGAATGGCCAAAAATGCCCGGGCAGAGCTTTTCTCTTGCAAGCGCCCTTTCTGTCTCCTCAGCTGCGCGGTCGGTCTCCCCGGAGAAAAGGAGGTTGCCTTTGAGGCGCAGGGTTACCATCCTGTGCAGGTCGTCGCAGAACTCCTTTATCTGCAGGATGTTTACAATCTCATCCTCTGTGAGCTGCTCCTCAGCCTCTTCGCTCTGGGCGAATTCGTGTTCCCTGAGCCCGTCCAGGTAGGAAAGCTGTTTTCCGAGCTCAACACGGTTGATGTCAAAGGAGGCAGAAATGAGTTTGACATGCTCAATTTCGTCCCTGAACTTCTTGATTGGCATCTGGGAAAGGCTGACCATGGCAGCCAGGTCGTCCTGGTTCTTCTCAGAGTGTATGGCCAGCGCAAACTCCTCA
>CAZFZC010000197.1:0-1737 GCA_964523155.1 uncultured Methanosarcinales archaeon | reverse complement strand
GCAATGCAATACTTGGGGGCGGCGACATTGCATTTCCTCTTTTCTTCGCATCCGCCGTCATGGAGCGCTTCCTTCTGCAGGGCGCAGGTAAGGCAGAGTCTCTTGCAGCATCGCTTCCTGTCGCAGCAGGCGCAGGCATTGCGCTTCTCATCCTGCTCCTCAAGGGCCAGAAGGGGAAATTCTACCCGGCAATGCCATTCATCACCCTTGGATGCTTCGCAGGCTACCTTGCCACAATGCTCTAGAAAAGGTTAAGCGTCTTTTGCCTGAGGCTCACAGCGTATGACACAGGGTTGATTGCCATCCCGTCCTTCGCCGCAACAGTCTGCACCTGCGACTCACGCTGGATTCTCCTGGCCTCATTGAGGACATCTGACTCCTCCATCTTGATTCCAAAATGCGTGATAATCGCAAGCTTTGGCTTAATCTGCGAGAGCAGCCTTAAAACATCATCAGCATTAAGCTGGCCCTGCTCCTTCTGCTCCCTGGGAAGGACTGTGTTAAACACCATCAGGTCAACATCCCTGAAATCCTCTGCAAGCGAGGTGCTGTACCCTGTGTCGCCTGTATAGCCCATGACAAACTTGGGAGTTACAAGCTTAAAGCCAACCGCTGTCGGGTCGCTGTGCAACGCCCTGGTCGCCTTTACCTCAATTTCATTGATTCCAACGCGCTGCCCCGCCTCAAGCACTATGCTTCTTTCAATGAGCCTGCGGTGGTAGTCTGTCAGGTACCTGTCAAGCTCGCCTGTCCCTTCTGCTGCGCTTTTGTTTAGCACAAGGACTCCTTTCGGGTCAAGGCCGCCAAGCGTCATGGCGCTTATCACAGAGTTGATGTCCCCTGCATGGTTTAGGTGGTTGTGGCTGACAAGCACCGCAACATTTGCCCGTATGTTAACCCCATAGTCCTTTGCCCGGGCAAGGGCGCCGGGGCCGGGGTCAATATGCAGCTGGTTCTCCTCCACCTGCACAATAATGCCGCCGGCTGAGCGCAGCTGCTTTCCTACGACAATCGAATCGCCACCTGTCCCCAGAAAAACTATCTTTGGCTGCATTGTCCCCCGCTGCCCTGTGAGCCTCAAAGAATTAATAAATGTTTCTGTTTGGCCCGCTCAGAGGGGTCTGCAGGGAAATACTGGGTTTTGGCGCAGCAGAATAAACAGCTATTTCTTGTAGACGCAGCAGACAAAATCCTTATATGTCTTTCCCAGGTCTTCTTTTCCGTCTGCTGTGTAGAAAATGCATTCGCCTGAAGGAATACCGCCCCGGGACACGCAGTCAGCGCTTGTCTTGGTGCATTCTGATGAGTCGCCGCCCCTGCTTTCGCAGTCCTTTATGCCCCGGGTGAACTTGCCGGTCTGCCCTGTCATGATAAGAACAAGTATCAGGAGGACAATCAGTGCTATTGCAGCAATGATTATAGTATTCATTGATATTTCAATACCCTTCTTCATGTTGCAATGTCTCTAACACAGCAGATGTTTGAGCGGTCAACCTCGCTTCCGTCGTAGCAGATGCCGACTGGGTGCTGCCTGTAGCCTTCCTCACAGCGAAGGCCCATGTCGCAGTTGCCGTTGTACTGCCTGCAGTTGTTGGAATTGTGTGTAAACCAGCCCATCCTGGCCATAAATATTATTGCCACAATCACAAGAACCATCAGGGCAATGGCTGCAACAATAATTGTGTTCAGAGAAATGCTCTGGGCTTTTTTCATGTTTGCACCTCTGGAGCTTGCCCT
>CAZFZC010000196.1:1509-1741 GCA_964523155.1 uncultured Methanosarcinales archaeon | reverse complement strand
TTGCCCTGTGGGAGGTATTATATAAATCTTGCGCTGGCCTAGCTGCACCTGCCCCCTATGCACAGGATTATTGTCATTGTCCTTCCTGAATTGTCAACAGGAAGCGGCTGGATGAAAGGGTCAATGTCCTGCCTCGCCCTGGCATCCGGACTCCTGATGGTGAGGCCGCTAATTTCCGCATTGTCCGGGCTCTGCACCCTGAACTCGTATTCAATTCCGGTCCACCTGCCAA
>CAZFZC010000196.1:0-1499 GCA_964523155.1 uncultured Methanosarcinales archaeon | reverse complement strand
AGCATTTCCTGCAGGACCAATGAAGCGTACTGGCAGGTCCTTTGGCCGCCCGTGCATATTATCTCGTCCGAGCCGCCCGAGCTCACATGGCCTGCGCAGTCAATAAGTATCTTGCTCATGAGCGTGTCATCTGTGCAGCCTGAATGAGAGTTCAAAATTGCTCCGACAACGCTTGATGCAAGGTCGCGCCTCATGTACTCGCCGGCGTAGTTCTTGGGGGGCTCAGAGCACGAGCGCATTGCAAAAATCATCATGAATGATATTAGTATGACTATCAGAAGCAGCCCGACTGTCTCTGTCTGCCCTCTTTTCATGGGTACACCGTAAGGTTTATGTAGCCGAAGTAGTACAGGTCGGCTTCCGGGTCGTATATTGCGACAGGAACAGGGAAAAAGTAGGAGTTCCCGCTGTGCTGGCCCCCGTAGAGCGGAATTTGCTCGGCCTCTGGAAAAATCTTATGCAGGATGATTTGTGTCCTTGGGAACATGGTGCCATAAATGGCTTTCTGGGTGTCAGGGACGCCGGATATTGCCTTTGCCTTGTAAAGGTCAACGCAGTTGTAGTCCTCGTTTCCCTCCACAGTGCACTGAAGCTCCGGAAGGAAGCTTACAAGCTGCACCGTGCTTACTGCAATAAGCGACTTCGCCTCTGTCGCCCTCCTGTCTGCCTCGGTTATGCTCCACTTGACATATGCAACCATGCCAAACATCAGCAGGAAGAAGAATATTATGAGTATCACAATCGACTCCCCCAGCTTAAGCTGCGCCCTAGTAGAGCCTGGGGCACGTGTTGAGCACTGTCTGCCTGTTGACATTTTCCAGTTTCGATACTGCGGCCATAATTGCGTTTGTGTCTGGCGAGTCCGGGTTGGCAGCCGCGTTTTTGATGCTTGTGAAGTATCCCTGCACCTGGCTGTCATAGAAAGGGTCGCATCGCGCATGGTTTGGGTTGTCTGCATGCAGCATCACTGTCCTCTGCCTGTAGACCTCGCTGACAAGGGCAAGGCGAAGCATGGCTTTTTTCATG
The DNA here is from genome assembly GCA_964523155.1 of uncultured Methanosarcinales archaeon. Classification (GTDB taxonomy): domain Archaea; phylum Nanobdellota; class Nanobdellia; order Woesearchaeales; family DSVV01; genus CAYXZQ01. The sequence goes on along the minus strand of CAZFZC010000196.1, from coordinate 473 downwards.
TTGCATATGTATATCTCCGAATCCGCTGAGAACAGCGCACCCAGAAGGGACGCCATGCCAATATAAGGATATGACTTTGGAACCTGCTCCCCGAATGTGACTGTCCCTGACTCTGATGTGCCACTGATCACAACATGGCTTGCCCTGCCGCTTTTTCTCATGTCTTCCGAATAGGTAACGCCTCCCGGGCTGAAAAAATACATGAACCTGACCATTTCCTCGTTTTTGTACGGCACTCTCGGGACATCGCCACTGCTTATCACTGCAAACCTTGCGTTTACGTTCTTTCTAAGCACAGATGCGGTGTTTTCTGCAAACTCCTGGCTTGCGCCACCGTCGTGAACAAGGTACAGTGAAACCCTTGGGCTTGAGAAGTACACGAAGTTTGCAACCTTGAAGGGGACCTGCCATTCCTGAGTCCAGGTGTGCAGAAAATCGCTTTCAATAACATGCTGCGTGAACAGCACGTCCAT
>CAZFZC010000195.1:0-1744 GCA_964523155.1 uncultured Methanosarcinales archaeon | reverse complement strand
TCGGAGGCAGTGAGCTTTATTCGCTGGATTTGCAGGCGGATAACGGCACAATCCGGGATCACTCGCTCAAGGTGGAATGCGCCATAATCAGCCCTGGCAGCAGGTATGAATACACAGGCTCGGTCTGGCCGGCATATGCATTCTACAACCCGACACAGGATGATTACCGGGTATGCATGCGGACAAAGGAGGAGCAGGACTTTGACGTGTGCAAAAACTGCGCGACAGTTGATTTTATCAGGAAGATTGTTTTAATGGACGCAGGCGAGTACGAGCGAAAGGGGTTTCTTGGGATTTTCACAGACATTGTTGAGGCGGGGGGCAGCGTCATCATGGTTTTTGACAGTCAGATGGACAGGTGCGCTTGAGCGTCCGCTTGTCATAAGCGCGCTTGAGCCTGACATCCGGATAAACAAGAGCATCCTTGCAAGGAAGGATGCAAGCACCTTTGTCATGCACGCTGAAAGAGAGGATTTCATGGAAAAGTACGAGGGGTTGCTTAAATGATTACTGCAAAGGGCAGGACTGGCAGAAAAACTCCCTCCTTGGCATTTGGCAAAAAGAGCCAGGTCGCTGTGTTTGTAGCGCTTGGGATGATACTTCTTTTGCTTGCAATAAGCCTCTTCATGCTTATCTCCTGGGACATTGAGCCCAACATGCCTGACAGCGAGGAGTCTGTGCGCCAGTACATGCGGCTGTGCATGCAGTCAGAAGCAGAATCCCTGGTAAGAAGGAGCGGGCTTTACACAGGCAGAACAATTGCGCCTGCCCAGGCAAGGATACCTAACTCAACAGAGGTTGCAGAAAACCTCAAGGCTGAGGTACAGGAAATTGCAGAGCGCTGTGTCAAAACCTATCCCAGGAAGGCAGACCTGGGGGTTCTTGCGCCAGAAGCGCAGGTAATTGTCTCTGACAAGGTCCTTTTCACAATAGAGAATGCCTACTCATACACATGGCAGGGAATAGTGAAAGAATCCGGGCTGCTCAGCCTGCAGGTTGACGCGCGATATGAGACAATGCTAAGAACAGCAAAACAGATTATCGCAGAACGTACAGAATACATCCCTGACTCGCCTGCATTAAAAACAGAAGGGCTGACTATCGAGGCAGGCAGGTACAGCGAAGGCGAGCTCTGGCTTATGACAGACGAATACTCAGATGTAAGGGGCGGGCCCTTCTACTTCGCATTTGTCATTGCAAGATGACAGAGAAGAGCTTATTGTTCACACTCTAGCTGCGAAACGAAATCTGCAAGCTTCATACTCTTCTGTGTCCCGTCCCTTGCGCGGACGTTAACAGTGCCCTCAGTCTCTTCTTTTTCGCCCACAACAAGGATGTAGTTCACGCGCTCAAGCGTTGCGTCCCTTATCTTCTTTGAGACGCTCTCAGCCCTGCTGTCCAGTTCAGGCCTAAAGCCTGCCTCCTTCAGGGTTGTATGGACCTTTTGGGCATAGGGCGTGAACCTGTCAGCAACAGCTGCAATCTTGACCTGAACCGGCGAGAGCCACAGCGGGAACTTGCCCTCATAATGCTCGATAAGTATACCTATGAAGCGTTCAAGGGAGCCGTAGATTGTTCTGTGTATCATGACAGGCCGGTGGCAGTCTTTGCCGTCCTCGCCCATGTAGGTTAAGTCAAAGTTGTCCGGCTGCGCCATGTCAAGCTGGATTGTCCCGCACTGCCAGGTCCTTCCTATGGCATCCTTGATGTGAAAGTCAATCTTGGGGCCATAGAACGCGCCGTC
>CAZFZC010000194.1:0-1756 GCA_964523155.1 uncultured Methanosarcinales archaeon | reverse complement strand
CGCCGACAATCGCGTCGTCATAGCCGTCATTGTTGAAGTCGCCAGCGCCGACTGAAACGCCGAAATAAGTGTCGCCTTGGCCTTCAGAATACGGGTTGTCAAATATCAGCGGGTCAAAGGCGATTGAATCATTGACAATCGCTTTGACACTGACTTTTAGCGCTTTCTTATCCAGGCTGAAAGCTTTCCTGCTGATAGTTATGTCATCCCAGCCGGCAGCGTGCACAAGCCTGTAGTCTGCGCCATAGAGGCCTATCGCTTCCTCGCTTCCTTCAACGCCCAGGCTGAACTCTTTGAAGTCATCTGCATTGCTGCCGAAAATCCCTCTTCCGACCTCAAATCCAGAAAGCTCGTCAGAGGAATTAAACAGCCGGTAGTGAGTGAATTCAGGGAGTGTCTGGCTCCAGACAAACTCGTATTCACCTGGCTCTCTGGCTGTGAAGTTAATGTCCTGCTTGAGGCCAAGCCCGGGCACAATCCTGTATACTGTCCTTAGCACAGAGCCGTCAGTGTAGAACTTGGTCTTGTGTATGGCAACTTTTGAGGTGTTCTCTTCTGCGTCAAACTCCTCAACAATGTCAACAAGAGCGTTGTTCAGCGCAAGCTCCCTGCCGGCATGCTCCACTGTCCAGTCCACTGCTGTCTTTTCATTAAGGCCGGAATCGACTATCCTTATGGTGCTGTTCTCAACAAGCACGCGCATGGATGCAGTCTGAATCATGCTGCCTTTGATTATGTAGTCCGCCCATTCTGTGCCGTTGTAGACCTTGCCGGCTGTGGTCTCATTGAATTCTTCGCGGGTTGCGTTTGTTTGCTGCTCGTGGATTGCGATGGTTTCCTGGAGGCGGGCGTTTGCAAGGCCAACTTCAGACGGCGTTTCAAGCTGGATTGGAGCAGATGGTGCATAGGCATCATGGATAAGCGGGTTGGCATTCCCAATTTCTGCTCCCATGGCTTTGTCTTCAACAGTTCCCTGCAGATAACCGTAAGATTTATTAATATCCACACATTTGTGTGCAGCAACACAGGAGGTGGCTGAATTGAAAAGGTTCACTATATCTGTTTCAGATGAGTTCAAAGCCAAGCTGGAGCGGCATCCGCACATCAACTGGCCTGAAGTTATAAAGCAGGGCATAGAGAGGAGACTCTCTGTGCTTGAGAAGATGCATTCCCGGGGCGAATTCTGAATGGCAAGCATCATTGCACCGATGGATGACGAGTTGAGGGCGCGAATTGACAAGTTCCCATGGATAAACTGGTCAGAGGTTGCAAGGGAAGAAGCCAACAAGAGAAGGATATTTGAGGATTTCCTGAAGACAAGGAGGCTTTCTTCTGAAGATGAGAGATTCTGCGAGAGCATCGACTGGCACCCTGTGGATGAGCTGCCGCTCAAAGAGGAGTTTGTCAGGAAGCTGAAGCACTCTGCAGGACTGCCAGGCAAAGCAATGTCAACTGACGAATTCAGGAAGTGGAGCGATTCACTTTGAAGGTCGATGTTTCCAAGATAGAGGGTGTCCTCAGGAAGCTTTCCAGGAAGGACCCCACAACCTTCAGGGCAGTCACAAGGAAGATATCCCAGATATCCGAGCTGGACGCTGCTGCTGTCCAGCACTTCAAGAACCTGAGGGCGCCGCTCTCGCATCTCAAGCGCGTCCATGTCGGGAGTTTTGTCCTGGTCTTCCGGGTTGCAGGAGATGTTGTCATCTTTGAGGGATTGCCCCATCACGATGCCGCCTACAAGTAGCTCCGGCGGGTC
>CAZFZC010000193.1:639-1770 GCA_964523155.1 uncultured Methanosarcinales archaeon | reverse complement strand
AGCCTGCCAAACCTAGCAACAGCCTGCCAAACCTAACAACAGCCTGCCAAACCTAACAACAGCCTGCCAAACCTAACAACAACCTATTTAACTGCCTGTGCAATCCCTGCTGCCATGACAACAGTGCTTGTCTTTGGCACATTTGACCTTCTGCACGAGGGCCACAGGAGCTTTCTTAGCCAGGCGAAAAGCCGCGGCACCCGCCTTGTGGTTGTGGTTGGCAGGGACAGCAATGTGTCAAGAATTAAGGGGCAGAGTCCAGTGGAGGACGAGGCAACGCGGCTGCGCCGCGTTAAGCAGCTTGGCCTTGCCGACAGGGTGATTCTGGGTCGGCAGGATTTTGATTACAGGAAGATAATTGATGAAATTGGGCCCGGACTTATATGCCTTGGCTATGACCAGGCAAGCCGGGGCGTGGAAACCTGCGGTGTTAGCACCACAAGGCTCGTTCCCTATTGTGAGAAGCAGTTCAAGTCAAGCATCATACGCAGTTCAGGTGTTTAGGGCAGGCATCTCCACAGCATCCCAGTACCATGCGTCGTAAATTGCATCCTGGTGCTCCTTTATGAGACGAAAGTGCCTTTTCTCCATGCCAGCGAGGCTCAGCAGGAATTTTTTTATCTTTGGGTCGCGGACACTTTTGGCAGCTGTTGCATAAAACCTTATACCCCTCTCTTCCATCTCCAGGGCAACATTGAATACGTTTATTGTTGCTGTCTTCTCACTTTTCATCCGCCTGTAATCCCTTTTCTTAAACAGGGGGATCCTGTGCCTCTTCACCAGTTTTCTTGCAGAATCCGTCGCAACCCTTTTTGAAAGGCCGACAAAATAGTCAAGGTGCACCTTCTCCTCTGCCACCAGAAACTTCAGCAGCCCACGGGAATTGGGGTCATCAACCCTCTTCAGCGCATTTGTATAAAACCTTAGTCCCTCCTCTTCAAGGGAAATGGCGGTGCTGATGTATTTCATGATGCTGGTTTCGTTTGTCCTTGCCATGCGGGATTACTACGAATGCTCCTTTAAATATTTATTGCTTAAGCTGGTGAACACGGAAACGCAGAAGCAGATGCAATATCTTTATACTGGCCACACAGTATGTGTATAGGCAAAGCTAAGGGGCATGGCCGGTAT
>CAZFZC010000193.1:0-629 GCA_964523155.1 uncultured Methanosarcinales archaeon | reverse complement strand
GAGCCCGCTTACCCTGGGGCTGAGTCTGTCTTGCGGAAGTGAAAGTCAGTGCGGGTGTGCGGTGCTGGCATACATGGTTGCCCTCATCCAAAACCCGTGCAGCCGCGTCAGAGGGGCAAAGCGCACAGCAGCGCAGGCACAGGCCCGCAAAACCTGCCGGCAGGCGAAAGAAAGCCACATGAATGTCCTGCTCCAGATCCGGTTAAATGTTAGTATTAAATACCCTTTTGCGTTTCGCTCCTGCATGAGCACAGCCCGGCCAAGCGAAAGAAAGTCCCTGCTCTCAAAAATCAGGAAAGCAGCCTGTTCACCTGTAATGGCGGATGTGCACAGCCGAATGTCCCTGTTTGATTCCTGCGGGGGGAAGGACAGCCTGTTCAGTGAGCTTTGCTTCTGTCTGCTGACTGCAAACTCCAGGGCAAGCACAGCCATGAAAATCCAGGCCATGCTCGGCAGCCAGGGGTTTCTTGAGGCAGGTGCGCAGGAAATTCGCCAGTGCATCCGGGCCCTAGGCCACAGGTTCCACAACAAAAAAACACAATATATAATAATGGCGAGAAGGCATGCTGACAAAATCGAGGGAGTCTGCAGGCTCTGCAGCACAGACTCGATGGCAGCCAGGGACTGGC
>CAZFZC010000192.1:0-1790 GCA_964523155.1 uncultured Methanosarcinales archaeon | reverse complement strand
CAAGCTGCTCGTCACTAAACCCGTCAGTTGGCTCGTCAAGGATGATAATGTCTTTGGTCTGCAGCCCCTCGCTCGAGTTGTTGATGACCTTGTTTAGGGCCAGCCTGTATGCTAGGCCGATGCTTGTCTTCTCGCCGCCTGAAAGGGTTGAAATGTCAGTGTCATATCCGTCTTGCACAACAACGGGCGCGAAGTCAGAGTCCAGGCCGGCTGTCATGCTTTCGTCCTCGATAAGCATCCGGAACCAGTCCACAAAATAGGTGTTGAACTCGTGGTAAAGGCGTGAGAGGACGTGCCTTTCAATTACGCCTGCCAGGGGCAGGAAATGCTGCTCAAGCCAGTTCTGCCAGGCAAGCAGCGCAAGCATTTTCTTTTTCACATCCTCCTTGCGCTCAATCTCCTGCTCAAGTTTCCTGGCTGTTTCGGCCAGGTGCCTGATTTCTGCTGCAAACCCCGCGCATTTCTCAAGAGCCTCCTGGTGCTTATTCTGAATCTCTGAGAGCCTTTGGCCAGCCTGCCTGTGCTCCCCGCGGAACTTTTCTGCATCGGGAATCTTCTTCTCAAGTATTTTCCGGTTCAGCCCTGCGACTTCCTCCCTGATTGCCTTGTTCCTCTCGGCCAGCCGGGCAATCCGGCCCTTCTTCTCCTCATATTCCCTTAGGACAGACACACAGAGCAGATACTTCCTTTCCTCTTCCCGCAGCCATTTTAGTTTTTTTGCCTCGCCTTCTGCCCTCTCTGCCAGTGCCAAAATCCGCTTTTCCAGCTCATCCTCTTGATGCTTTATGTCGGCAAGCTTCTTCTGCTCCCTCTCGTTTATCCTCAGCTTGTGTTTCTCGGTTACGTCCTGCTCGCAGGTAGGGCATTTCTGCAGCTTCTCAATCCGTTGCACAACCTGCGTGCTCTGCTGCGTCAGCCCGGCAAGACTTTGCCTTTCCATGCGCGCCCTTGCCAGCTCCTCCTCAGCCTGGCGGACAAGCTCTTCCTTTGCCCCTATCTGGCCTGCAAAGTCCTGCTCTCTCACAGGTTCTGCCTTTGCAGGCAGCGCACCCTCCAGCCGCCTTATTTCCTTCTGGTTGCGTGAAAGCTCGTCTGCAAGCATGGACACTTTCTCCTTAGCCCTCTCGGTTTCCCGTTCAGCCTGCGCAAGCGCCTCAAGCCTGCCCTGGAGGTTTGCAACAATTTCCTTTTGCGAGTCCAACTCCCCCTTTAGGCTGGCAGCTTTCTGTTTCTCGCTGGAAAACACATTCTCCCTTTCTTTCCTCTGCTCTGCGGTCTTCTTAAGCTCGGACTTTTTATCCTCAAGGTCATAGGTCATGCCCTTATACTCCTGCCTTCTTTCCTTGAGCGCTTTTATGTAAACCTGCGTATTTTCCCTGATGCACCTGTATTTGTCAACCCCAAACACCTTGCGTATTGTGTTCAGCCTTATATCAGGATCGGCAAAAATCAGCGCCTTCATCTCCTCCTGAGGCGTGTAAACAGTGTACCTGTATATCAGGTCGCGGTGTTTCTGCAAAAGGCCCGGCGAGTAGCCAAGAATTGAGAGTATGCGCGCCTTAAGCTCCAGGGCAGTCCCCTCTGTTCTTGCGTTGTCGCAGACAATGTACCCTGAGTCCTGCCTCACGTCGTCTCCTGTTTTTTTCAGGGTGCGCTTTATTTCCACCTGCCCCATGCCAACCTCAAGCTTCAGGATAACATGGCCGTTCCTTGCGCCGCGCCGCAGCAGCGCCTCGCCTGTGAGGCCGGGCTTTCTAACGCCAAAGAGGGCAAACTCTATTGCCAGAAGC
>CAZFZC010000191.1:0-1841 GCA_964523155.1 uncultured Methanosarcinales archaeon | reverse complement strand
CGCTCCACCAGGCTAAGCTACAGGCCCAGATGTTTTCTGAGAGACGGCAGGGCATTTATAAAGATTTCTCCGGGCAGCCAAGGTGAAGGCCTTGCCAGCAAGCTGTCTGCCAGCAATCGAAGACTTTAAAAAGTAGCTGTAAAATCTCAGAATCAACGCCCAGGTGTTGCAGCCGCGGCAGCTGGTTACGCTCATCTGGCACGCAGGCGCAGGTACCATTTCGCTTCGCAAAATGGTACGGAGAAAACGCCCCGATGGTGTAGTCCGGCCAATCATCCGACCCTTTCGAGGTCGGGACGTGGGTTCGAATCCCGCTCGGGGCATCTGGGTATTGTCATTCATCGGACGGCTTCATGCCGTCCTAATGTTGTTTTAGTCAATTTTTTCTTAAAAAATTGCGTGGCTTCCAGTCCCGCTCGGGGCATCTGGGTATTGTCATTCATCGGACGGCTTCATGCCGTCCTAATGTTGTTTTAGTCAATTTTTTCTTAAAAAATTGCGTGGCTTCCAGTCCCGCTCGGGACATGTAATATCCATAGCCCTACAAAATCCTGTAGCTTACTTCCCTGACAAGCTCAAAGACCGGGTTTTTGTACTCAACCAGAAGTATGTCAAGGTTTTTGGGCTGGTAGTTTTTGCTCTTATGCTCTCTGCTGCAGGCGGAGTGAATTATCTTCATCGGCCACTTGCTTGTACAGGCAAGGATGCTTTGGCCGTTATGGTTTTCTGCAAGCCATTGCAGGCATCCCTGGACCCTCTCGGTGAACATTCCCAGGCTTTCGCCGCCCCCAAACCTGTAACTCTCATCCGTCTGCAAAAAAAGCTTCAGAAAAGTTTTAGGGTGGGTAATGGGCAGGGCTGCAAACCGCTTTCCGTGCAGGGTGCCCATGTTTATCTCATTCAGGCAGGCCAGGGGATGGATTTCATACTGGTGCCCTGTTGCCCTCGCAGCTGTTTCGCGCGTCCGCGAATGCTCTGAAGAGTATACAGCGTCAAACTCATAGTCCAGGAGCACCTGGGCAAGCCCTGAGGTATCCATCCTGCCGGCGTCTGTCAGCTCGCCATTTGGCTTGGATATCCTCCTGTGCAGGTTGTCATGCGTCTGCGCATGCCTTAAAAATGCAGCAATCATTACAGCACAGAAAACCCTCTCTTATAAAAAGTTACCTTCGTGCAGTGCTAAAAGCGCCAGCGGCCTCTAGGAATTTGCTTGGGAGGGCCCGCGATAGATTTATAAAGAGGTTCTTTTTCCAGTTCACACTGCAATTTTTTTGAGGAGATAAAGTGAAGAGAAGCTCAAGGCGCTGGAAGAAAAAAGGCCAGATGAGATGGAAATGGCAAAGGAAGCGCATGCGCAAGGAAAAAAAGCGCCGGGCAAAGAAGTAAGCTTTATATACTACCTCAATTTTCGTGAATGTTCCCAAATCATCTCCCATTCTGGTAACAGAAAACATCCTGTGTGTACTTAATGCTTACCATTAGGTATGAATGAGAGTGTGAAAATTCCATATTGCGACCAACAATAATTCCCGTTGATCCTGCGGGAGGTTGCTGCTATGGGGATTCGACTAAGCCATGCAAGTCAGGGGCTTCTTCGGAAGCACCGGCGGATCGCTCAGTAACACGTCGATAATCTGCCCTTGGGTTCGGGATAACCTCGGGAAACTGAGGCTAATACCGGGTAGGAGATTTCTTCTGGAATGAGTTATCTCTGAAACATAAGGCCCAAGGATGAGTCGGCGGCTGATTAGGTTGTTGGAGAGGTAAAGGCTCACCAAGCCGAAGATCAGTACGGGCCGTGAGAGCGGTAGCCCGGAGAAGGACACTGAGACACTGGTCCT
>CAZFZC010000190.1:0-1891 GCA_964523155.1 uncultured Methanosarcinales archaeon | reverse complement strand
ATGAGCTTCATATCGCTCTCAATTTTTTTGACCTGCCTTACAATTTCCTGCTCCTTTGCGTTAAGCAACCTTTGGCTTTCCTTTATCGAATCCTCGTGCTCCCTAACTAGGCGCTCCCTCTCCACAAGCTCCCTGTGCTTTTGCCCTGCCTTTTCTTCATTTCTCTTAATCTCCTTAAGCCTCGGAGTAACGGATTTCTTACTGCTGTCAATATCTTTCTTGAGTTTCTCGAGCGTCCTTACCTTGGCAGTAAGTGACCTCTCCTCGCGGTCCAGCAGCTTCTTGTCAGCCCTGTACCTTCGGTCAAACTGCCTGATTTCCTTTTCCCTCTCCTTTAGCTTTGTCTCCCTTTTTTTCGCTTTCTCTTCTCTTTTGTGCAAATCCCTTTTTGCCTTGTCAAGCTTCTTCTGCTCCTTTAGTATTATCCTGCCCTTGGCATCCTTGGAGAGCACCCGCCGCGCGCGGCCCTTTGCCGTAACCCTCCCGGCTGATTTGACTGGTGCCTTTTTTTTGGATGCTGCAGCCTGCTTTTTTTTTCCGGTCTTGGGCTTTGCAGGCAGCCTGGCTGGCTTTGCCCTCGCGCCCTTTTCCTGTTTTGCACTCTTCTTTTTGTCCTGCCCCTGCTTCTGGCTGCTGGCCAGTATCCGCTGCTTCAGGCTCTCAAGGCTTGGCTCCTCCCTCTCATCCTTCCTGTCCGCCTGCACCACATTCCCTTCACGGCCTTTCTCTTCCTGCCTGTCTGCAGCCATGCTGGCCGGCTCAGGCGCAGGCCCGGGTGTTTGCTGCTCATCGAGAAGGGCCTGAATCTTCTCAATTTCTTTTTCAATGGCAAGCACCTCATCCTCCTTGGGGGGAAGGGGATTTTCATCCCCTGCAGGCGACCTGTTGCCTGGCGCAGGCTCAATTCCTGCAGAAGCAGCCTCGCCCTTTGAGAACAACCTCTTGAATATGCCCTGTTTCTCGTCAATCATTTGCTCACCCGCCAGAAAATGCACTGCCCGGCATTTTCAGTTTAAATTTTATACCCCGCCTTTTGGTAGGCTTACATTTTATATATTTTTGTTATCTCTCCATAATGGACAACGCATGTCACTGCAGCTGTATAAAACACAAGGTTTTTAAACTAATCACAAACACCGCTAACTGAGATGGCACAAGACATTTACTGCAGCAGCTGCAAAATAAAGGTTACAAATGTTGCCGGAACAGCTGTGTTTCCCTGTCCGGCGTGCACAAAAAGCCAGATAGTCCGCTGCAGGCAGTGCCGCAAGGTTGCAGCACGCTACACTTGCCCGGAATGCGGTTTTTCAGGTCCGAACTAAATGGCGCAGGTAGTTGTTACACTCAAGATAATGCCAGAGTCGCCTGAAACTGACCTTGGCACAATAGAGCTTAACGCCAAGGCTGCAATAACAGAATTCTGCAGTGCAGGGGAATTTAAGACAAAGGTTGAGCCTGTGGCGTTTGGCCTAAACGCCCTGCTATTGTATTTTGCAATGGATGAATCAGTCGGCGGGACTGAGAAACTTGAAAAGAAAATTTCCGGAATTTCAGGTGTAAACTCAGTTGAAGTCACTGATGTGCGCCGCGCAATCGGGTGAAAAGCCTTTCCATGGCTGTGCGCGTGATGTCGCTTCTTACCCCTGTGGGCTTAAAGTGTGTGCTGCTGGCCTGGAATTTTCTGCGAATCTCCTGAATAACCTGTTTTTTTGCTGGCAAGGCCTTCAGCTTGCATCTGCTGGCCAGGTTGTGTAGGTCATAGAAGCCAATGGCATCTATTTGTGCCTCATCCCTAATCACTTCCAGAAAGCCAGCCAGCTCTGTGTACTGGTTTATCAGGCCCATTGCCAGCTGTATTCAAATTTCGCTTCTTCTTTGGGCTCGTAATTAG
>CAZFZC010000189.1:0-1982 GCA_964523155.1 uncultured Methanosarcinales archaeon | reverse complement strand
GGGCCGGCAAAAAACCCGGACAGGCCGGTAAAGGACCAGGACATAAGGAAGCTGTTCTACAGGAAGGCAAAGGAAGTAAGGAAAAAGGCAACAGCGGCAGAGCGCAAGCGCAGGCTTGCAATGTACCTTGAAAAGTCCGGGCTTGAGATTGACCAGCAGCAGCTGGCCAGACGGATCTTTCATTTTTCAGTCATTCTCGCGCTTGCCCTGACTGCTGTGTACATCTATTATGCTGCCGCAAGGGATAACTCAAGCTGGCTCGGGATAATGCTGCAGGTGGTCGTCGTGGTATGGATTTTGGGCTTTATCATTGTCTGGGGTCTCTCGTGGGTGTTTTTCAGGATTTACCTGGACCTGCTCATGTTCAGGCGCCAGCTTGAGGTTGAGGAGGTGCTGCCTGACTTTCTGCAGCTGACAAGCGCAAACCTGCGGGCAGGCATGCCAATTGACAGGGCGCTTTGGTTTGCAGTGCGCCCCCGCTTCGGGATACTTGCGCATGAGATTGAGGATGTTGCAAAGAAGACCATAGCAGGCGAGCCGCTGAACAGCGCCCTCCTGGATTTTGCGAGGAAGTACAACAGCCAGATGCTCACCCGCTCAGTCTACCTGCTCAACGAGGGGATGGATGCGGGGCATGAAAAAGGAGATGAGCGCAAACGTCACAACCTATGTCATCTTCATCAGCTTTGCCGCAATGCTTGCTGCGCCCTTCCTCTTTGCGCTCTCAAACCAGCTCCTTTCCATAGTGCAGTCGATTGCATCCGATGTTGCGGCAGGGGGCGGCGCAAAGACAGGAGGCATGGGCCTTACAATAAACATCAGCGAGGAAACAATAAAGCTTGAGCACTACAGGATATTTGCCTACACTTGCCTGTCGTTTTCATCGCTTTTCTCAGGGATAATCGTCGCAACAGTAAGGAAGGGCAACGTCAAGGAGGGGCTGCACTACATCCCGGTTTTCATTATCGTGAGCCTGATTGTCTATTTCATATCAAGCAGGTTCCTGGCAGCTCTGCTGGGGGGAGTCATATAGGCAGAGGGAGTTTCCAATATACTTTTTTGTATCCCTATATAACATCTCGAAACATTTATATATTAGTTATGGCTGGGGTAATCCCAGCTTATGCTTAAAAGAGGTGATATTAAAATGCAAAAGCGAGCACAGGCAGCAATGGAGTTCCTGATGACCTACGGATGGGCCATCCTTGTTGTTCTTGCTGCAATCGGCGCCCTGGCGTACTTCGGAGTGCTTAGCCCGGGCAACCTGCTGCCGCAGAGATGCGAATTCTCAGCAGGGCTTGACTGCACAGAGCATCCCGATGCTTCGGCAAGCGCAAGCACAATAAGCTTTCCGCTGACAAACTCAGTCGGATACAGGGTAAGGGTCAGCGGCGCAACGCTGTCAAACGGCGACGGCGTGACTGCGTGCACAGGCGCAACCTACAACCCTGCAACCGCGTCTACAGCAGGCGTGTCCAACGGCGACAGCTTCATCGTGACCCTGACAGGGTGCTCAGGAATGACTTCAACTGAACGCTACAGCGCGGATGTGACAGTCACATACGTGAGCAACTCAACAGGCATGACGCACAGCAGTGTCGGAAGGGTTGCAGGCAAGGCCAGGTAAGGCCATTTTTTTTCTTTTCCATGAGGACGGCACTGTTTTTGATACTTCTACTGGCATCGTGCAGCCAGGCGGGCGACTCCAAGACAGAGATGACCCTAGCTGACGAGGCAAAACTGTACTTTGCGTACAACGAGCTTGTGAGTGTCCAGGTCGTGCCGAGCGAACAGCCGGGGCTAGAGGACATTTCTGTTGAATATCCCATTCAGAACTTTGACCCCGCAGTTGACATGGTAAACATAAGGAACAATTTTGCATCGACCCTTGAGACATTTTTTGCCAAGGAGCGGCCTGTTCATAAGGTTACCGTGCGGATGTCAGACGAAAAAAGGGAAAGGCCCGTGGGCGTCTTTGAGAT
>CAZFZC010000188.1:0-2020 GCA_964523155.1 uncultured Methanosarcinales archaeon | reverse complement strand
TCAGGTGTTGCGTTAAGGAATGCTTCCTCGTTGATATAATCAGGCAGCCCGGCTTCCTCGTTGCTGTAGCCCTCGTTGATGTATGGCATCCCCTCGTTCGTCACAAGCCCTGTGTACTGCGGCCTCAGCAGAAACGCAACTGCCAGGACGACAAACACCGCCCCGAATGCCCTTGCCCTGCGCCTCCTGCGCTCAAGTTTCCCAATTTTTTCAATCCTGTCCTGTATCTGCCTGTCAATTTCAGATGTGCCAGTGCCCTGGGCAAGCGCCTCTGCCTTTGCAAGGTTGAGCTGGCGAACCTCTTCCCGCAGCCTCATTTTGCAACCGCCCTCCGGTGCACTGTCCAGACTGTCCTTGGGTCACGGCCAATGAGCACGCCAATCTCAGAAAACCGCAGCCCGAACCTTTTTCGAAGGTACAGAACCAGCGCTTCCAGCACGCCGAGCTTTCGGTCCTGAAATATTTTTGCAGGCACAAGAAACTCGCCAGCGGGGCATGCAATCTTCCCCGGATGCTTCCGAAGCGAATTGTGGTATGTGCTCCAGACAGTCCTGTTGTCCCTTGAAAGGATGCGGGCAATCCTGCCAAAGCCAAGGCCCTCATAATCGTGCAGGTACCGGACAGTGCACTCCAGGATGCCAAGGCCCCTTGCCCGAAAAGCACTGACAGGCAGCATATATTCTCCCGGGCCCATAGCGAGAAGAATCAGCTCCTCATCGCTCATCTGTGTCTTGCGCCTGGCCTCTGTAAGCGCATACGAAAGCTTGAGAAATAGCCCTGCCTCTCCCTGTTCTGCAGCCCCGTTGTATCTCATCCTAAATCAGTATACTGAATTGAATCCTATCATATGAGATTTTATTTATATAATTTTCTGTTTATGTAAGTATTTATTCAAAAATAATTCATACCATATATTGTAAATAGCTTATTATGTAAGTTATATATCAATATTTTTCCTATCCTATATTAACTTTAACATATTTAGTCAGAATAAATGCAGAACACAACCAATGCCAAATACTTCTTATTGTATATTAATTTTTTCATATTTAATATGTAATCAGATTGCTGCAAAAATTATGTATGCTGATTCCCTTTCCAGTTGCATTAGTGAGAAAAGAGATACAAAAATGGTGGGATAAGTCCTGGCGGGACTTGCAGAGCGCCAAAAATTCCCTGAACTCAGGAGTGTTACACAACACGATACCCGGACGTAGCTGAAGATGCGCTCTATATGTACGGAAAGGGAGATGCGCTCAGCCTTGCTGCTCAGTGAGGTAATGAAATGGCTGGGCATTCAAATGAAAAAGTAAGGATACTTCTTTAGGACTGCCTTGGCAGGGTCAAAAAAAATGACATAGGCACCGCGCTTCTCTTTGGTGACAGGGCAAGGGATGAGCACCTTCTGACAAGCGATGTTGACCTAATAGTAGTCTCAAGGGATTTTCAAGGAGTCCAGTTCCGCAGGAGGGCGCCAGAGATTCTGGGCGAATGGAAAGGCGGTGTTGACCTGGAGGTCTTCTGCTACACTCCTGAGGAGTTCGCAAGAAAGAAAATGTTTCCGGGCCTTGTGCATCAGGCAGCCAGGGAAGGAATAGAAGTCACTTGAGAAACTCGAAGGTCTTCTTTTTCTTGTGGTATGCTACAGGGCTCTCTCCTCCGTGCCATGTCAGCCTGGGCCGAACCTGGATTGGGTACATCCTCTCGTTCGTGTCGTCAAAGACAATTGCCGCGCCCTTGACCCTCGGCAAATCGTCAATAATTGTGTTCAGGCCGCTTCGCATGTAGCTCTGCATCAGAAGGCTTAGCGCGTCAATGTCAATCTTGCTTGTCAGGCGGTGGCTTATAACTGTGTCTGCCTGTGTCATCACGTCTGTGTGAATCTTGCCTGGCTGCTGCGAGGCAAGGATCAGGCTTATTCCCGGCTGGCGGCCCTCGCGAAGTATTGTTATGAGCGGGTCGGTCGCAGCTGTCTTGCCCTTGTTGGGCAAAAACTCGTGCGCCTCGTCAACCACGAGCC
>CAZFZC010000187.1:0-2023 GCA_964523155.1 uncultured Methanosarcinales archaeon | reverse complement strand
GCCTTGTCAGCCTTTTTTGCCTTGTCAGCCTTTGCTGCTGTCTTCCTGGACGATTTTGTCTTTTTGCGCTTTAGTTTTGTAGTTTCAGCTTTGGTCCTTTTCTCAAGCTGGGAAATCTTGCGCTTGAGCCTGTTTATCTCATCCTCGTTTTCCTCAAACCGCTCATCCATGTTCTCAGGATTGTCCACCTTAAGTTTCAGCGTGGCCTCGGAAGGGGCCTTTTTCTCAATATCCGATATCCTGTCCCTTAACTCAGAAATGTCCTTTTCCTGGTTCTTGTTAATTTCGACAAGGGCCACTCTTGTTCACGCTCTTTTTTGCTGGTTCCTAACTTGGGCAAGCACTATATATAATTTTCGATTTTTTCGCTGCGCAAGAATTAACATGTGAAACTCTGTATGCCAAAAAAATCAGCCAAAAATTCCGCCGCAGACTGAGCGCAGCCGCATCAGCAAAATTGTAAACACAGCCGGCTTTCTCCCGCTGCATTCAGAGGCTGCAATAAGCCAGATACTTGTGCGCATATAAAAAGAAAAAAACCCCTTAAGCAGCCCGCAGGCATGCCCAAGGGGCATCTGTGCCCTTTTGGTTTTCGTGGTTGGGGGTGAAAAAAACAAAAGGGCAAGAACTTAGCCTTGCACAAAAGCTAAAAGGGGTCAGCATGTCAATCATTGTATTATTTCAATGCCAAGCTCGTCTGTCATCTCCTCGATTTCCTTCTTGCGGGTCTTGACATCAACCTTGCCAAGTATCCAGGGGCTCTTGACGCCAGTTATTATTGTCATAACTGTTAGCTTTCCCTTCATGTCGTCTGTTACCCTGGCTCCCCAGATGCAGTTGGCATCCTCGTCCATTGACTCTGTCACGAGCTCGCCGACTCTGTTTATTTCCTCAAGCGTGAGGTCAGGCCCTCCGTGCACGTGGATGAGCGCGCCTGTTGCTCCCTCGTAGGTAATGTCGAGCAGCGGGTTTGAGAGCGCTCCCTTTACAGCCTCCTCAACACGGTTGTTGGTATCAGATGCGCCAACTCCAATGGCAGCGACTCCGCCGTTGGTCATGATTGTCTTGACATCTGCATAGTCAAGGTTCACGAGGCTTGGCACAGCTATTGTCTCAACAATACCCTTAATCATTGTCGCAATCAGCTCGTTTGCAACAGCGAATGCCTGCTGTATGGGAAGGTTGCCTGCAATCTGGACAAGCCTGTTGTTGTCAATCACAATGACTGTGTCTGAAACCTGCCGCAGCTGCTGCAGGCCAAACTCTGCCTTGTCAACCCTTGCGCGCTCAATCTTGAACGGCATTGTCACTGTTCCAATGACAATTGAGCCTGAGTCCCTTGCAACATTTGCAACAATCGGCGCTGAGCCTGTGCCTGTTCCACCTCCCATTCCCGCGCAGACAAATACCATGTCTGAGCCTTTCATGGCATCCTTGATTTCCTGCATACTTTCCTGCGCAGCCTCTGCCCCCCTCTGGGGAAAGCCACCGCAGCCCAGGCCCCTGGTTACATCGCGGCCTATCAAAAATTTCCTGTCTGCCTCTGTAACATTCAGGTGCTGCTGGTCTGTGTTCGTTGCGATAATTTCCGCACCCTCGATTCCTTTCTTGTAGAGCCAGCTGACCATATTGTTGCCTGCCCCGCCGCAGCCAATCACCTTTATGCATGCCGGCTTCACATCTATGCCTTCAAAACCCTTTGAGTTTTGCATTGCCTTCTCAACCACAAAATCCATGTTTCGACCCCTCCTGTGCTTTTTTATACCTATTTGAAAATATAGTTCAGTCTACATATTTTATGCTATACAAAAGCTTAAATATGAGTTCAACTATATTCTCTCCAGAAGTCGCGCCACAACCTGATCCGCCAAGATCAGGGATGTGTTTTGGTGACCGCCAAATCATCAAAACAACGCTTCTAAACGCCAAAAACGTGTGTTACAAGAGTTCCGCCAAAAACTCTTACACTAATTTTCTTTTAATGCAGAACTTATATATAAACATTGTTATGCTAAAAAAGATT
>CAZFZC010000186.1:0-2044 GCA_964523155.1 uncultured Methanosarcinales archaeon | reverse complement strand
GTCTGCAGGCAGAGGCTTACTGTTGGTGTTCTCTCACGGGTTGAGGAGCTGGCTGACAGACCGCCAGGCTACAGGGGCTCAGAGGCAAAAACCTACAGGCACCTGCTGCCGCTGCACGAAATTATATCCGCGCACCTGGACAAAGGCATAGCGACGCAGGCAGTCTGGAAAAAATACCATGAATTGTTGTCAGAGGGAAAGAACGAGTTTGATGTGCTTATGGAAGTGCCCAGGGAGAGGCTGGCAAGGCACGGGGAAGTCCTGGCAGGACTTATAATAAAAAACAGGGAAGGTAGTTTATCTGTCAGTCCGGGTTATGACGGCGTCTACGGCAGTGCTGACTTTTCCAAAGCAAAAACCAGCAGGCAAGCGCCAGAATCCAGGCCCATGTCGCATCCGCAGAAAGGCCTGTCCGAATATTTTAACTGACAATCAGCGTGCCTTTGTAGTCGTTATGTGCGTCGTCGCCAAAGGCAAAATATCCTGCCTTCTCAGCTGCAAACTCAAGCACAAGCACTGTGCCAGGATAAATAACTCCTTCAGCATAGGTTTCCACCGAGAACCTCACTGCATCAGCCCTGTCAATCCCGCTTCTTGTGGAATCAGCATAATTGTCAATCCCGTCCCTTGTTTCGGTTTCAGGAGTATCCTCGTCAAGGCTTACAACTGTCAGCCTGATTTGTTCGCCCCTGGCCGCATGCAGCGTGTCGGGCACAAACCCGCTTTTCGTTGCCAGCACGCTAAACTTCTTGACTGTTTCCTTCTGCTCTTCCGCTTGGCCTGACACAACAAATGCCCGAGCTGTGCTTTGGACGCTGTCTGTGCCTGTGTCAGCCTTCTGGCAGCCAAGGACAAGAAAAGCCAGCAGTATAAGCAGATATATTCTCATTTTCTCACCCCGGCAGGAAACAGCGCACAACTATAAAAAAGTTTCCATCACAAAGTGGTACTATGCTAAGAGGAGGAGCTCTTCCACCTTGTCCACAAGCTCATTGGGGTTGAAGGGCTTTGTAATGAACGCAATCGCGCCAACGTCGATTCCCTCGAGAATGTCATGGTCCTCTTTTTTTGCAGAAACCATTGCAATCACTATGTCCTTGGTCCGCTCATCGTTCTTTAGCCTTTTTGCGACCTCGTAGCCGTCCATGCTTGGCATCATGATGTCCAGAAGCAGGAGGTCAGGCTTTTTCTCCCGGATTTTTTGCAGGGCTTCTGTCCCGTTGTAGGCAACCATATAATCATAAGAATCGCCCAGAGACAACTTGATGAGATCCACGATATGCTTCTCATCGTCAACTATCATTACAACCTTCTTCTGCATGAAAAAAGAATACTTCAGGAAGTTTAAAAAAGTTACTGTTTTTCCACAGCAGCCTTCTTATGGACCGGCTTTTTTTGGATGGGTTTGGGCTTCTTTTTTGGGCTTTTTGGCTCCTGCAGCTTTTCACTTTCGGCTTTCTTTTCGTCCGGTGCCCCGGCCTTGGTGTCAGGCTGCACGTTCTTTTGAGGTATGGCCTCTGTCTTATCTTTAGGCTTTTGCGCCTTTTCTTCCTTATCCGGCTTGGGTTCCTTTTCAGCTGCCTTCCCTTCGGTCTGCCCGGCGCCCCTGCCCTCATCCTTTGCAGCAGGGGACTTCTTTTCTGCTTCGCTCTTAGCAGCGGGCTTCTTCTTCTCTTCCTTGGGTTCCTCATAGATGGGCTTGCCCACAAGCTCAGCCCTGACAATTCCGGTTTCTTCCCGGACTGTGCTTACCGTTATATGGTGCGGGGGGTTTCTTATTCCCTTGGCCCATATCAGGCTGTTTAGGTTCTTTCCAAGTTTTATGCTGTCGGATTTCATGTGCCTGGAGAGGAATTTTCGTACAGCAGTGACAGCCTTTTTGGCCCTTTTGTACTTGGGTGCCTTAAGAAATTCTTTTCGAAGCGGTATTGTATATGTCCTTTCAAGGACAATCTTTGGTTTCTCTGTCTTCTTTGCCATAATTTCACCTATGCCTTGGTCCTCGTTCTTCTCCAGCTTCGCTTGACCTCAGTGTGCCTTCCCG
>CAZFZC010000185.1:0-2095 GCA_964523155.1 uncultured Methanosarcinales archaeon | reverse complement strand
GCCTGGTCAAGGTCAACCCGGCATGTGTCGCAGGTGTATGATACAGGGCAGCCGGTAGAGTTGTACACAGGCTTGAGATACCCCTCACATTCCCCTTCCAGCCCCGGAGGTATCTCAACTGTGTCACAGTCCTTGGATTCTATTCTCACAGGCTCGGGCCTGCAGTACTTCTCATATTCAGGCTGCTCAACAACAAGCTCAATAAGGCTGAACGAGAAAAAAGCGTAAAGTATTGCAATAACAAGTATTACTGCATACTTTTTGACTTTGTCAAGCATAAGCAAGGGAAAAGTGTATGTGTATTTATTGTTTCCTCTTTCTTGCCCAGTAGAAAAACAAGAGCCCGGCAGCTGCAATCCCGATTACTGCAGCAGGTATCCAAGACCTCTGCCCTGTCCCTGTGACTGCGCCTGTTATTTTCTCAAGGCCTGAGTCATCTCCGGACTGGTCCGGCTGGATGGTATCTGCTGTGCCGGTTGCATCTGTTGCGTCTGTGCCGGTTGCATCTGTTGCGTCTGTGCCGGTTGCGTCTGTTGCGTTGGTGCCGGCTGCGTCTGTGCCTGCAGTGCTTACAATGCCGCCGCCGGAACCGCCGCCGCCACCGGATGCTTTGTACGGCGTGCTGTCGCAGGCGTTGCCTGTTCCGTCATTGTCAGAGTCTGCCTGGTTGGGGTTTGAGACAAGCGGGCAGTTGTCTGCGCCATCATCCACACCGTCGCCGTCATCATCAGTGTCGCATGCATCGCCCTTGCCGTCGCCATCTGTATCCTTCTGGTCTGCGTTTGGAACTGAAGGGCAGTTGTCTGTGCTATCATATGCACCGTCGCCGTCAAGGTCGTCCGGAAGCGGAAGGCTCACTGTGAAGGTCTGGGTAATTCCGTTTGCATATACTGTGTACTGGCCGGCAAGGCAGTCATCAGGCAGGGTGAACCCGGTTCCAAACCTGCCCTGGCTGTCTGTTTCTGCCTGGCCGACAAACACAGGGCTGTTGTTTGAGTCCCTGACCTCAATTCCTATGTCCTGGCCTGACCAGGGGCCGCAGTCAGTGGCTGTGAGCGTTCCTGCAACTGTTATGTAACTGCCTGCAACTGCATCAGGTATATTATCCAGGGCAAGCCCCACCTGGCAGTCTGTTTTTTTCAGCTGCATGTCAGGGGCAAGGTCCCAGGCTGCTGCTGTTGTCTGCACGCTTTGGGCATCTGTATAGTACAGGCCGTCAATTTTTACTGTCAGCTCGTCGCCCACTGCCCACTGGTGGCCCGGTATTGCCTCTGCGTCTATCATGTACTTTCCGCTCATGCCGGAATTTCCTGATGCCCCTACAAAGTCTGTGTTGTAGTTGTCAGGGTCTGAACTGTAGTAGAGCCTGACTGTCATGCCGTCAGGGCTGGTTGAGTCAGGCGCACTGAGAACTGTGCCAACAATCCAGTGCGCAGCACTGGCATTTGCAGCGAAAAGCAAAAATATCAGAGTTACACAAAGCCACTTCATTTAACTACCCCCGTTCAAGAACGAATACCCACCATATATATAAATCTTTTGCTTCTTGTCAGTAGTGTCTTGTTGTTGCTATTTAGGCATAACAAAACTACGGCTGCCAGAGGGTGTTTTCGCTCACGTGAACCTCATAGCCTTCCATGTCAGAGAGGGCAAAATCATTTCCCATTATGCCGATGTAGCCTTCTGCTGCCTGATTCTGGGCATCCCACCTGTTGACTGCAGTGCACGTCCCTATATCTGACATGAGGTCTGATGCGCTCAGGAGGCTGCTTTGAAGCGGCAGGCCAATCCAGTTCTTGCCGGTTCCCCCTTCCTTTTTGTAAAGAATTTGGGCAGGCGTGCTTTCGTAGGGCCTTCCCGCAACAGTCCATTGTGTTGTCTGCGTGACAGAGACTGAATAGGCTTCGCCCTGAACAATCGGGAAATCTGTGCCCATTCCGCCAAAAATCGAGATCCAACCCTCGGATTTCTGCAGCACCGGATTCCAGCGGTTCACAGCATCGCACAAAGGACCGATATCAGCCATGAGCTCGCTTGCGCTGTCTATTTCTGTGTCAAGCGGAATTGATATCAGGTTGCTTCCAGTGCCCCCTTC
>CAZFZC010000184.1:0-2099 GCA_964523155.1 uncultured Methanosarcinales archaeon | reverse complement strand
AGATGCCCGCGCCTATTGCGATAACGTTCTTAAAAGCCCCTGCCAGGCTGACACCGATAACATCATCTGTGGTCTCAATACGCAGGTAGTCGCTCCAGAGGAGGTGTGCAACATTTTTGGCTGTGTTCCTGTTCCTGCAGGCCAGCTCTGCGCACAGCGGGTTCTTAAGGGTAACCTCACTGGCTATCATCCCGCCTGAAAGCACGCAGTATTCGTAATCTTTGCCGAGCTCCTCCCCAATTATCTCTGACATCCTCATGTTTGTCCCTTTCTCAAGGCCCTTTGCAAGGTTCAAGAGGACAACATCCTTGAGAAGATAAGGCCTAAACCCGCGCACTGCCCCCCTTAAGAACCTCGTGGGTATGGCGAGCACTAGCAGCTCTGCACCCTGCACTGCAGACCTGATACTGAGAGTGGGCCTGATGTTGGACGGAAGTTTTGCGCCCCTGTGGAAAAACGGGTGCATCCTGGTCTTTCTGATGTGTTCTATTGATTGCCTGCTGATGTCATAGAGAATTATCTTTTTCTGCAGATGGTTCTCACCGATGAGCTTGGCAATCGCAAAACCGAATGCGCCTGCACCGAGTATGGAGATATGCCTCATGCTGGGATCATGTACCTGTGGGCTTATATGTTTTGTGCACATTGTCTTGTATGACCCTGTTGTCACGCACTATTGCAATGCTACAAAAGCCAGTATTCTTGACCCTTTCACACACTGCATGTAACATGCCCAGAAGGAGCGAAAGGTAAAGATTTATGACAATGCAGTGTGAAAAGACAATTATTGTGCGGCGGTTGTAAGCCAGGTCAAGCTCAGTTACCTTTCCCTGGAAGCGTTCAAGGGCCTGTGATGCAGGCTCCCACCCAAGCCTGCTTTTGTCCGGGTTCTTAAGGGAATAGCGAAGCGCAACAAGGTAATCCTCATGTTCAAGAAACCCTGATGCGTCCCGGCCAAGCTCTGAGAACTCCTTATGCTGGGAAACCCTAACCTTGTATCTTTGGGCGTATGGGTGCGCTGTCAGCACTGCACGCTCTTCAAGTGAGCTTACAGCAACGTCTGCCCGCGGCAGGCGGCCTGCAAGCGCCTGCGCCTGCAGCCTGCCCTGTGCTGACAGACCCCACTTACTGAATGCAGCACCCCTGTCAATTGCAGGCGCTGCGTTTGTCACAAGATAAAAAACATTGCGCATTACATAAGAGAAATGTCCTGACTTAAAAATAATTGGGGAAAAAGTGAAAAGACCATGCAAATACAGGTATCAGGTATGAACAGTTGGGGGCTGCATGCTGAACACCTTGTTACCTTGGTGCTTACACACCAGCTCCATCAAACCCATCTTTTGTGGGCGTTCATGATGTCTCTTTTCAAGAGCGGCTTCATGCTTAGATGCTTTCAGCACTTATCCGTGTGAGGCGTAGCTGCCCGGCCTACCCTGTCGGATAACCGGTGGACCAGTGGCCTCGGGACATCGTTCCTCTCGTACTAGAGGTCCCTTTCCTTCAGACATCCTCACAATTCCAGTAGATATCAAACAAACTGTCTCACAACGTTCTGAACCCAGCTCACGATCCCTTTTAATGGGTGAACACCCCCACCCTTGGCAGCTTCTGCACCGCCAGGATAGGAAGAGCCGACATCGATGTAGCAAACCGCGCCGTCGATAGGAGCTCTCTGGCGCGACAACTCTGTTATCCCCGGAGTAACTTTTCCGTCATCTCAAACCCCCATCAAGGAGGTATTGAGGTTCGCTAGACCAGACTTTCGTCTTTGATTCCCTGGTTGTTGGGAAACCAATCAGGCTGGCTTTTGCTCTTGCACTCTACAGAGGATTTCCGACCCTCTTGAGCCAACCTTTGGGCCCCGCTGATACCTTTTCAGCGGGGTGCCACCCCAGCCAAACTGTCCGCCAATCGCTGTCCCGGCCATCTTGTGGCCGGTTAGCAACGTAAACTATGAAGGATGGTGTTTCATTGTCGTCTATTCACGGACTGGCGTCCGTAACCTGGCAACTACCATCTACGCTGCACAACACAACTCACATCACAACAACAGGCTACAGTAAAGTTTCACGGGGTCTTCGCTTCCCACTGGAATT
>CAZFZC010000183.1:0-2142 GCA_964523155.1 uncultured Methanosarcinales archaeon | reverse complement strand
CTGGAGGACGGCACAAAGCTGTACATGGCGCAGAAATGGCCAATCAAGTTTCCAAGGCCTTGCGAAAGAAAGCTTGCACCTGATGTTCTGCTTCGGACAGGGCAGAGGATATTTGACATTTTCTTCCCTGTTGCCAAGGGCGGCGTTGCGGCAATTCCGGGGCCCTTTGGCGCAGGAAAGACCGTGTCGCAGCAGCAGCTTGCAAAGTGGTGCGACGCACAGATAATTGTCTATATCGGCTGCGGCGAGCGAGGTAATGAGATGACCGAAGTCCTGACAGAGTTTCCGCACCTGACAGACCCGCAGACAGGAAGGCCGCTCATGAACAGAACAGTGCTCATTGCGAACACTTCCAACATGCCGGTTGCTGCAAGGGAAGCCTCGGTATACACAGGGATTACAATCGCTGAGTACTTCAGGGACATGGGATACAGTGTAGCCCTGATGGCGGACTCAACCTCCAGGTGGGCAGAGGCAATGAGGGAGATTTCCTCCAGGCTTGAGGAGATGCCCGGGGAGGAAGGCTACCCTGCCTACCTGTCAACGAGGCTTGCGGAGTTCTATGAGCGAAGCGGAAGGGTTGTTGCGCTTGGAAACCGTAACGAGGGAAGCGTGACAGTCATAGGCGCTGTAAGCCCGCCGGGCGGGGATTTTTCAGAGCCGGTCACGCAGAACACGCTCAGGGTTGCAAAAACCTTCTGGGCGCTTGATGCCAAGCTTGCACAGAGAAGGCATTTTCCCAGCATAAACTGGCTAACCTCATATTCCCTTTATCTTGAGAGCCTCAAGCCCTGGTTTAGCGAGAACGTTGCTGCTGACTGGTCAGACTGCGTCAAGAAGCTGATGAAAAAGCTGCAGCAGGAGGAAAAGCTGCTTGAGATTGTACAGCTTGTCGGAAGCGACGCGCTGCCGGAGCGCGAGCAGCTTGACCTTGAGGTTGCCAGGCTTATCAGGGAATTCATACTGCAACAGAACGCCTTCCATGGGGTTGACACGTACTGTGAGCTCGAGAAAAGCTATGAGCTGATGAAGGTCGTCCTGCATTTCGACAGGGCTGCGCATGACTGCCTCAAAAGCGGCATACCAGTCAAGCAGTTGCTGGCCACAAAAGCCAAGGAGGAAATATCAAATGCCAAGTTTGAGAAGGATTACAAATCCGTGCTTGAGGCTGTAAGGAAAAAAATGGACAGTGAACTTAACAGACTGAAGGTGGCAAAATGAAGGAGTACAAAACCATTACACGCATAGCTGGCCCGCTGATATTTGTGGAGAAAACCGACCCGATTGCCTACAACGACCTGGTCAGGATAAGGCTTGCAGACGGAAGGATAAAGCAGGGGCAGGTTCTTGACACCAGCGACGACATTGTGGTCGTGCAGGTTTTTGAGGGAACCAGCAGCATTGACAGGAG
Organism: uncultured Methanosarcinales archaeon; assembly: GCA_964523155.1. GTDB lineage: Archaea > Nanobdellota > Nanobdellia > Woesearchaeales > DSVV01 > CAYXZQ01. The sequence goes on along the minus strand of CAZFZC010000183.1, from coordinate 731 downwards.
TGCTGGTGTCAAATTCATGGGCGAGACAATAAAGCTTTCATGCTCAAGGGAAATGCTTGGGAGGATACTGTCCGGCCGGGGCAAGCCCATTGACGACGGTCCGGAAGTCATCCCTGAGAAGCGCCTTGACATAACAGGCGCTGCTATCAACCCGTATTCGAGGATTAGCCCTGCTGACTTTATCCAGACGGGGATAAGCACGATTGATGCCACAAATACGCTTGTGCGCGGCCAGAAGCTGCCGGTGTTTTCCGGAAGCGGGCTGCCCCACAACGAAATTGCTCTGCAGATAGCAAGGCAGGCCAAGGTGGTTGGCACTGACGTAAAGTTTGCAATAGTCTTTGCGGCGATGGGAATTACAAATGAGGAGGCCCAGTATTTCATGCGGGACTTTGAGCAGACAGGAGCGCTTGAGAGGAGTGTGGTTTTCCTCAACCTTGCCGACGACCCTGCCATCGAGCGCCTGGTGACGCCACGGATGGCTCTGACTGCTGCAGAGTACCTTGCGTTTGAAGAGGACATGCACGTTCTTGTGATACTGACAGACATGACAAACTATTGTGAAAGCCTCAGGCAGATAGGTGCCGCAAGGGAGGAAATCCCTGGCAGGCGCGGATACCCGGGCTACATGTACACTGACCTTGCAAGCATTTATGAGAGGGCGGGAATGATTAAGGGCAAGCAGGGGTCAATAACGCAGATTCCCATATTAACGATGGTTGGCGATGACA
>CAZFZC010000182.1:0-2145 GCA_964523155.1 uncultured Methanosarcinales archaeon | reverse complement strand
CATTGTTAATCTAAAAAAGATTTTTTGGAAGATATATTTTGCATTAGCTATTTGCTCCCCTGTTCGGGCGCGTCCCGGCTTTCGCCCTTTTTCCCAAAGATTCCTGTAATTGCGCCGGATATTTTGTCTCCAAACCTCTGCCCGCCGCCCCTTATGGCGTCGACGGTTTTCTCTATACTGCCCTGGACTGCCGGAGCCCAGTCCTTCATGATTTCTGCGGCAATATCCTTTGCCTTGCCTGCATTGTCGCCCCACCGGTTGAAAAATACCATGTCCTGCAGCTTGTATTTTGGAGGGGCAGGCACGTCCTCGTAAGGCCATCCTATGGGTATTATTGCCTGCGGCCTGGCATAATCAGGAATCCCAAGCTCTGTGCACAGCCTGTCTTCCTCAAAGGCCCCTACCCAGCAGGCGCCAAGCCCCAGGTCATGCGCAGCAAGCAGCATGTTCTCAACCGCTGCAGCGCTGTCCTGTATGGTGTAAAGCCTCTCCCCCCGTATACCGTAGAACCTCTTGGCCTTGATGAACTCGGCAAAAACAACTATTATGACCGGCGCTTCCTCTATCCAGTTCTGCTCCAGCGCAGCTTCTGCAACCTTCGCCTTCAGGTCAGGGTTTGTCACGACCATAAACCTGTAGTCCTGGAGATTGCCTGCAGTTGGGGCCTGGTGGCCCGCATACAGGATCTTTCCTATGAGATACCATTCAACAGGCCTGTCCCTGAACCTGCGGATGCTTCTTCTGGTTGAAATGGCTTCAAGAGTCTCCATGTGATTCTGAAACGGCTGAAGTTCTTTATATAGTTTTGCAAATTTAGTTTTGCAAATTCCGGGGCTGATGGGTGGTTCGGCCTGTGCAGTGCAGCACACCGGCTATGTGCGAAGGCTTATCCGGGCGTAATCGCCTGTGCCTATGCCCAAATTCCGCGCAGTGCCCCCTGGCACCTCAAGGACATACCTAGATGAGGAATCAGGGCCAAGGGACGGGCAGGTTTCGTTGCAGGGCTTTGCCTCATGCTCAACGTGTATAACCCGACCGCTTCTGTCCATCCAGATAATGTCAAGCTCAATATAGGTGTTTTTCATCCAGAACTTGTGCACATCCTCATCCTCAAAAACAAAAAGCATGCCCCTTCCTGCAGGCAGACTGTCCCTGTACATGAGGCCGTATGCCTGCTCAGGCAGGGTAGTTGCCGTCTCAACTGCAAAGCAGCTGTCCATGAAGCACACTTCGCTCCCGGGCCTCTCTGCTTCCGGCACAGGGGCAGAGCAGGCTGCAGCTGCCAACAATACTGCCAGTAACGCGGTTTTCATGGTTTTTCGTAAAGGAGCCTCTTTGTGCCTGAGTAAAGTCCCATCTGGCTCATCTGCATGTACTGTTCAGGCGTCAGAGACAGGGGGGATATGCTGAAGTGGTGCTTTTCTGCAATCTCAGCGCATATCCCCTTGACCTCTCCCGGGTCAATGTCTTCCCCTATCAGAAGGACATTTGCCTTGTCCCTGGATTCTTTTCCATGTAGTATGATGCTCTGAACACCCCTTATCTGCGACGCCTTTTCAGTAAAAAGCCTCAGAATCTGCAAATCCTCCTTGAACAGCCTTTCAAGGAATTTGGCAGCAGGCGTTGCCTCTGCCCTGTACAGCCTTATCCTGCTCACCTTTCTGGCTGAAACAATGCCCAGGTTCTCCAGCCTGTGAAGGATGCGCGAGGCTGTTGCCATTGATACCCTGCTCTGGGCTGCAATCTCCTGCAGATAGAACTCCTTGTCCTCCCGGAAAAGTGCCTTGAGTATACGGATTATCTTACTGTCAAAGAGCTTTTCCAGAACCTCCTGCTCCTGCATGCCCTGTATACTAACAGAGCCGATATTTATATTTTTTCATAATTGAAAACAAATTTCAAAACTGGCAATAGATTTCAAAATTGAATACAAGGGCTGTTTTTGGCACATTATTGGTTTTTGGCAGAATCAAGAACCCCATGGCAAGCTAGGGGGTATGTGACTGCCAGGCCATTGAGGATGGATACCCACCGCGGGGTTCTTGGTCATGATTTCCATCCCCCCACCGCTTGCGGCGGGGTGTGTCATCATAAATCAAGAACCCCATGGCAAGCTAGGGGGTATGTGACTGCCAGGCCATTGAG
>CAZFZC010000181.1:1870-2165 GCA_964523155.1 uncultured Methanosarcinales archaeon | reverse complement strand
CGCAAGAACCTCCTGGGGCTGCTCAAGGCGTTTGCCCTGGACAAGGAATTCCAGCGGCTGGCAAACATTGTGATTTTTGCAAAAACCCTGCAGCCGGCTGGAGAGACCCAGCCCATAATTGACAGGATAAACTTCGTGCTGCGCAAGTACAACCTTTACGACAACGTGTGCCTGCCGGGGATTAACCTTGAATACGAAAAGCAGGTCCCTGCTTTTTACCGCTGGCTGCGCGAAAACAGCGGGATTTTTGTCAACCCTGCGCTGATTGAGCCCTTTGGCCTGACAGTGGTTGAGG
>CAZFZC010000181.1:0-1860 GCA_964523155.1 uncultured Methanosarcinales archaeon | reverse complement strand
CGCCTGCGGCGTGCCTGTCTGCGCAACCCGGTACGGCGGTCCGAGCGAGTACCTGACAGACGGCGAGAACGGCCTTCTGATTGACCCTGTCGACAGGAAAGATATAGCTCGCAAGGTAAAAAGGCTTATACGCGACAGGGCACTCTACAGAAAAATATCACGAAATGCTGTCAGGCTGGCCAAGCAAAACTTCACCTGGAAAAGCAGCGCCAGAAAGTACCTTGAGCTCTTCAGGAGAGTGGTTCGGGATGCCAAAGCTTCTGGCAACTGACCTTGACAGGACACTGTTGCCAAACGGCAGCCAGGAGTACGACGGGTCGCTTGAGCTGTTCTGGAAAATCAGAGACAGGTTTGTCCTCGCTTACGTTACCGGCCGCAGCCTGGGGCTTGTCAGGCAGGCAATGGCGCAATACAGGCTGCCCAATCCGGATTATACAATTGCAGATGTTGGCACAAGCATATACCTGGGCAGGGAATTTCTTACAGACAGCGAGTGGGCAGGCACTCTCAGCGACAGGGCACCCGGCTGGGACACCGGGCGCTTCATGGAGTCGCTTCAAAACCTTGGGATGCGCCTGCAGGAGCCGGAAAAGCAGACAGCCCACAAGCTAAGCTACTATGTTGATTACCCCTGGGACATGAATGCTGTAAAGAAGGCGCGGCAAATTGTCAGAAGCCTGTGCAGGGACGCAGAAGTTGTGTACAGCCTGGACGAAACGCACAATATCGGGCTTCTTGACATACTGCCGAAGGCTGCAACCAAGCTTGCCGCCGTTGAGCATGTCCGCAGAAGCCTTGGGCTGGCCAAGAAAGATGTCATATACTGCGGCGACAGCGGAAACGACATACTTCCGCTAACCTACGGGTACTGCTCGATTCTCGTCAGAAACGCCATACCCGGGGTCAGGGTTAGGGTCAGAAAATCCTGGGCAGGGAAAAAAAATGCAGGAAGCCTGCAGATAATAAACGGGCCCCTGGGCCGGCTCAACGGCTACTATGTGTCAGGGATAATTATCGGCCTTTACAGGCTCGGGCTAATTCCCGCAGAACTGCTTGGGCTTAAGTGAATACCCTGGGGCTGCTCTTGACAGAATGGTAGGCTATGATGTAGCCTGCTGCGCTCCACGCCTGATATGTGCGGCCCATTGGCCTTAGCTCCTTGCCGTGATAGTACTCGTGAAACATCCAGTTGTCCTTTTGCAGCTGGAGGGCAAAGCTGCTGAGCTCTTTTTTTGCAAGCGGTTCCATCTTCCTTTTGACAAGGGCGTGTATCCAGAAACCGGCTATGACAGGCCATATTCCGCCGTTGTGGTAGGTGTGGGGCTGCTCCTTGAGCCTGTATATTGATTCCCAACCCCTTTCGTTCTTATACACTGGCGGGCAGAGGCACCTGATTGGAAACGGCTCGCTAATTTTGTTTTTTCTGATGTGCTCAAAAATGCGTCTGGACCTCGGCCTGTTTGCGATTCCCGTTACAATGGCAAGCACGTTTCCAAAGGTCTCAAACCTGTTCTGCCAGTGGTGCTTAAACGGCATCAGGTGAGACTGGTAGTACCCGTAGTCTTTCTCCTCAAGCTTTTCAATTATCATGTAGTCATCCAGTATTTTCGGGATGTTCTCTTTTGTGAACCAGAAGATATCGTTTATCTTCCGCTTGACAGCCGGCCTCAGCTTCCTTATGCGCCGGAGCCTTTTTGCGAGCTTTTTGCGCAGATAAGCGTTCTTTGTCCTGGCGCAGCCCTCTGTAAACAGGAACGCGGTTTCCTTGAGTGCCTGGTAATAGAGGCACTCGTCATAGAGCACATGGTATGTCCTGTTGAAAATGTCTGCCCAGTCCCCTGCCTTGGGCACAACTATGAG
>CAZFZC010000180.1:0-2193 GCA_964523155.1 uncultured Methanosarcinales archaeon | reverse complement strand
GAGGAGATTCCTGCACAGAGCGCTAAAGACAACAAGGCTGATGAAGCGCCCCAGAAGAAGCAGGAAGAGAAAAAGAAGGCCGGCGGCAAGAAGGATAAAGAATGAAAAACAACGAGATAAGGAAGACAAGCGCTCCTGACCTGGAGAAAAAGCTTTCAGAGCTGCAGAAGGAGCTTGTCAAGTTTCATACCCAGGCGGCTATGGGCACCCAGCTCAAGAGCCCCGGCCAGATAAGACAGATAAAGAGAAACATAGCTCGGATAAAGACAGAACAGAACAACAAGGTGAGGACAAACAAGCATGAGTGAGATTTGCTCAACTTGCGGACTGCCAAAAGAGCTGTGTGTCTGCGAAACCATCGCCAAGGAAAGCCAGAAGATAAGGGTTTACATCGCCAAGCGAAAATTTGGCAAGAAGTACACCATTGTGGAAGGGATCGATACCAAGGATATCGATCTGAAGGAAATAACGAAGAAGCTCAAGAATCAGATGGCTTGCGGCGGAACCTTCAAGGAGGACAAGATTGAGCTTCAGGGCAACCATACTGCCCACATTCGCGACGCACTTGTTAAATTGGGGTTTGCACCCGAGACAATTGAGATAAGCAAGTAAACAATGCCGAAAAGTGTGCTCAAGGAGGAGTTGATAGGCCAAGAAATGACTGTAGTGGACGCGGACAACCCATCGCTGGTTGGGATTCGCGGCACAATTGTTGACGAGACAAAAAACACACTCGTTGTGGAGAATGGCAAAGGAACAAAAACACTCATCAAGAACCAGATACGATTCACAGTCAAAAAGGACGGAAAGAGGATTGAAATTGACGGAAAAAAAATCAGTCAAAGGCCCGAAAAAAGGCTCACAAAGTAGGAACACCGGACTAGATGTGCCTCCGCCGAAAGCAAAATGCGAGGGCGACAAGCACTGCCCGTTCCACGGAAGCGCTGTGCTAAGGGGAAGGCAGATGCAGGGCACTGTAGTCAGGGCTAAGGTGCCAAGGATGGCTCTTGTGGAGTGGAGCTGGCAGCATTACAACCGCAAATATGAAAGATATGAGAAAAAAAGGACAAGGCTGCAGGTTCACAGCCCCTCATGCGTAGGCGCAAAGGAAGGCGAGAGGGTAAAGATTATGGAATCAAGAAAAATCAGCAAGACAAAGAGCTACATAATTGTACAGAGACTGTAAAATGCACGCATTCAAATCCAGGATTACAAGGGCACTGCCGCTGGGAACGCGGATTGAGACCTGCGACAACAGCGGCGCAAAGGTGCTCAAGATTTTTGGAGTCAAGCATTCCAAGACAAGGAAAGGCAGGGTTCCCAGCGCAGGCGTTGCAGACCTTGTGCATGCAAGCGTTGTGCGCGGACGGCCTGACATGAGGAAAAAGACTGTGCTCGCGATTATTGTAAGGCAGAAAAAGGAGTTCAGGAGGCCTGACGGAATGAGGCTGAAGTTTGAGGACAATGCAGCAATTGTCGTCAAGGATGAGAAAGGCAACCCCCAGGGGTCACTGATAAAGGGCCCTGTTGCAAAGGAAGTGTGCGACAGGTGGCCGCTTGTGGCAAAGCTGGTTGATATTGTGGTGTGAAATGGGAAGAGAATATTCAAAGCAATGGAAGAGGAGCAGGCAGCCCTCAAAGCAGAGGAAGTATATGTATGCTGCGCCGCTGCACATAAAGGGCGCAATGCTTCGCTCAACACTGTCAAAGGCGCTGAGACAAAAGTTTGAGCGCCGCAGCCTGCGCGTAAGGACAGGGGACACGGTAAGGGTCATGCGCGGCACTTACAGGGGCAAGGAAGGTAAGGTGTCAGGTGTTAACGTGAAAAAACAGACAGTGACTATCGAGAAGATTGAGCGCAGTAAGAAAGACGGCTCAACAGCCCTTGTGCCGGTAAAGGCATCAAACATCATGATTATGGAGATTGTTGAAGATAAGAGAAGGACAGACAATACCCCTGCAGCACAGCAAGGCAAGAAGGCTGCGGAGGCGCCTGCGAGCGGTGATAAAAAATGAAATCGCACCTTAAGCGGCTTGCAATGCCAAAGACCTGGGATCTGGCCAGGAAGAAAACCATCTTTATAGTCCGCCCGAAGCCGGGCAGGATGAACAAGAGCCTAAGCATTCCCCTGCAGCTTCTGCTCCGTGACATGCTGAAAGTGGCAAAGACAGCTAAGGAGGCAAGGTTCATAC
>CAZFZC010000179.1:0-2234 GCA_964523155.1 uncultured Methanosarcinales archaeon | reverse complement strand
GGGGGCATGGCTGTTGTGTTGCCGCCTGCAGTGCCCGCCTTCTCAGCTATGCTGCATTCCGGCTGCTTGTCGCTGTAGCTTGCCGGGCTGCCCGGGACGCCGCAGCATCTTGTGCCTGTCCATTCGTAGCCGAGGTACAGCTCGCAGTTAACCTGGTCGGAATTTGCCGCCTCGCCAATGCCCATCCACCTAAATTGCGTGCCCTTGGCGCTGTCAAAATACACGTCGCAGAACATTGACGCAGCGCCTGAGTTGTCTGTCCATTTGCCGACATCGGTTTCAGTATCGCCCTGGCCTGCAAAAAAGTACTGCTGGGTTTTGTTCGCAATAAGCGCGTCCTGGGGGCTGTCATCAAGCTTGAGCCTTGCATCATACGCCAGGTGGCCCATGGACCAGTCGCAGAGATAGCTGTCAGACCCGTAGCCGTATCCTGAGCCTGCCACAGGCAGACCGAACTTAGGGTACTCGCTGTAAAGGCAGAGCTCGTCTTTTTCAGCAAGGTTCATTGCGCCTGCAGTCGACATGGGTTTGTAATTGACTGCGTTGTTGTATATCCAGATGTAATCGTCGCCGCAGCACTGGTAGCCCTTGTAGCCTGAATCGCCAAGCCACGCCCCGCCTATCTTCTCGCAGTCCTCTTTCTTGCCGTCCCAGTCAACATAGTACAGGAGGGAGCCGAACTTCCACCCGTTGTCATATGACTTGACAAAATCGCCTTCGTCGTATCGGTGGTGAACCTGCCTGTACATGGAGTAGCAGCTGCCCCCGGCGCTTTCCTTGGCCTCCCACCTCTTGGACTTGGGGTTCGAGGTATCTATCTCGAGTGAAAGGCTGGGCTCAGGAGACCACCTGTTATCGCCGGAAACCGGCCCGGGGTTGGGCTTGACCATGAAATCGTTCGGGAATATGTGCTGGTAGTCCTCGTATGTAGCAGTTCCGTCAAAGTACTCGGCCAGGTCGAAAATAACAACCCGCGGGTCCTCGCTGTCTACGCTGTTGCGGTCCTCGTCCTCGCAGACCGCAAGCAGGTACATTTCAACATCGCTTGTCCTGGGGTCAAGGGGCTTCTGGCTGCCGTTGCCTGTTCCAGGGAGGCTGGGCACATCAATTCCGCCTGGAACAGACCAGGATGCCGCAGTCACTGCATAGGCTACTGCCAAAGCCCAGAGAACCAACATATACGACCTCATATTCATCCTCTTTTTGATTGTGAATTCAATCTAATTGCGCAGGTATTTAAAAGTAACGAAAAACTGTGCGGGAATAGGGGCCCTGCGCAGCCTGGCAATAATTACCTTTATATATGACAATATTCTGTTTGCCGGACTACAGGAAAAAAGGGGTGGGCATGGCACAAAATATTGCGCACTACATTGAAAAGGAGCGCCAGAGGGGATTTCTTGATTCTGAAATAGAAAAGGCGCTGCTTAAGGCAGGCTACAGCCAGGCTGCGGTGGCCAGGGCATTTGACGCCCTTGACCGGGAGTTTTCGGTGAGGGAGCACCTTCCCGAGCATCCGATGCCCTACAGGCCAAGGAGCGTTAAGACCTTCCTTGCTGTCATGATGCTTATCATGGTTTTTGTCTTCCTCGCTTTGTATATGGACGCAAATAATGGGGGCGAAGAGACAGCAGAAACCCACAAAAAGACCCGCGCGCCCAGGCTGCTCAGCGCAGCTGAGGAAAGCGAGCTTATAGACGGGCTTTTCTACAAGTGCCTTACGGGCCTCCTGCAGTCTGCTGACCGCACATGCCTGGCGCTGGCAGCAGGCGACCCCTCACTCTGCGTGGACAGGAACTGCACAGACATGTACTTCCTGCTAAGTTCACTTTCCCAGGGAAACGGATGCGAAAAGATACAGTCGGCCCGCCTGCAGGAGTACTGCGGGATAACAGAATCATGCCATACAGATGATGCATTTGCCGGCGAAGTCTGCAGGGCCCTTATTCAGATGAACCCGGGAGTGTGCAGCAGCGCAGAATGCACAGACGCCTATTACCTTGTCGCGGCAGTTAAGACAGGCCAGGCTGACCTCTGCAATAACGCGACCGGCGAAACCCGACAGGAATGCCTTGCCGCGCGGGCGTCCAACGCGGTGCGCCCCGAATCGGTGAGCCTCACCACCGGCCCGTCCTTTTCCGCCCACCCCTTGGCCGTCAGGAAGCGAAGCGACTGCCCCACCGCTTTCTGCTCCAGACCCGTGCAGTCGGGCAGCTCCTTCATGGTCGCGCTCC
>CAZFZC010000178.1:0-2241 GCA_964523155.1 uncultured Methanosarcinales archaeon | reverse complement strand
CCCTGGCAGATTATCCTGTCTGCAGCGCGGTCAGCCTCTGTAAGGGGGCTTATGTAGCCTGCATCGTCCTCCTTCTGCGCGATTTCGAGGTTTTGCCCGTACAGCCTCATAATCTGTGCCCCTGCCTTCCTGGCCAGGTCAATTGCAAGCTGCATCTCGTTCATAACATGGCTTTTTTTCTCTGTTTTTATATAACTTATGGTTGTCCTGTACCGAATGCCTTTTATATGCAGCCAGCGCACCCAGCTAATAATGGCAGGGATAAAAGTCATTTATCTGGCAGGGGCGAGCTTCTCAGGTTCGACTGTGCTTGGCTACATCCTTGGCTCATCCCCCAGGGTGTTCAATGCCGGCGAGCTAAAGTTCTACAGCACGATAACAGGTATGCCGGGAGAGTACTGCACCTGCGGAAAAGAGAGCGGCAAATGCCCCTTCTGGAAAAGGATTCTTGCCAAGAAACTGTGGATCGTGGGCAACGCAGGCTTCTTCAAAGAGATGCTTGACTATGTCAGGGCTCGTTTCGGCAGCAGGACTGAGGGCGAGGAAGAGCTCCTTGGGCTGATACTTGCGCAGGAAAGAAAAAGCAACAGCCGCGCTGAGTATGTGGTTGACGCGTCAAAGAGCCTTGGCCGTCTCATGGCGCTTGCTGCTTGCCCGCAAGTTGACCTCAGGGTACTTTATATCCGGCGGGACATCCAGGGCAATGTGGGCTCTTTTGTCAGGCACGGCTATGGGTTCTGGAATGGGCTCCTGCGATACCTGCTAAACAATTCCCTCACAAGGCTGTACCTTGGCACATCAAACCTGAAGTGGCACCCTGTGGACTATGAAGAGCTCTGCAAAAAGCCGGAGAAGACAATGAAATCTGTCGGAAGGTTCCTGGGTATTGACTATTCAGGCTACAGGGTTGATATCAGGAAGCGGGACTATCACGTGCCGACCGGCAACAGGGCTGCCAGGCAGTCCTTTTCAGACTGGAAAGGGCTTAAGTACGATGATTCCTGGAAGAGGCGGCTCAGCCCGTTCCAGAAGAAGGTGCTTGGCTTCTTCGGATAAGCTTGCGCAGCCATCTCATGTACGGAGTCCTGGCAAGCTGCACCTTTCTTCTCACAACCAGCCTTCGCTTTCTATACATCCTTGAGACGAGCCTGCAGTTTTTCAGCCTGTCCGGCAAAAATAGCAGCAGCGGACCATAAATGGCAGTGTTTAGCAGGGCAGGGCCAAAACCGAAGTTCTTTATCACAAGGTAGAGCCTGTTCCTCAGGGCCATCCTGAAACGGAACCCTCCTGCAGTGGTTGCCTCCCTCACATGGTGTGCGGCTGCATCCGGCACAAACCCTGCCCTGTACCCCAGCATCTGCAGCCTCATGTCAAGGTCAACATCTTCCAGGTATGCGAAGAAATCCTCGTCAAAGTACTGCCTGCCTGTCTTTGCCTTTTCTAGGGCGCTTCTCCTGTAGACTGCTGCTGCAGCGCACACGCCGAAAATGTCATGCTCCGGGATTTTTCTGTCCGGGCTCTTGTGGTTCTCATTGTATGCAAACCCTGACTTTGTCAGGACATTGCCTGTCGAGTCAATAATGCCTGGCTGGTTTTTTAGGAGAAGCTTTCCCTGGCAGCTTGCGTAGCCAGGGTTTTTGTCAAGGAATCCTATGCAGCTGTCGATGTAGCCCGGCTCCAGGAAACAGTCTGCGTTAAGGCACATTATGTAGCGGCTTTCGCTCTCCCTGATTGCCCTGTTGTTTGCAGCTGCAAACCCCAGGTTGCCCATGTAGCCAAGAACCCTGACCCCGGGCATTTCTGCCAGTTTCTTCATAAGCTGCGGGCTGCCCTGGTTGTCAACTACAATAATTTTGTGGCTGTGCCTGGTTCTGACCTTCTTTAGGCAGTCTCGGATAAACCCCTCAGACCTGTAGTGTATTACGATTACTGTAAGCTTCATTTTTAAGCAGCCATATCAGGAGTATGCTTATCCCGGCCTTTGCCGCAAGGCCAAGGAGCACAAAAAAGCGGCCTGACATTTCCTGCGCAAGCGCACTGAAATACCCGTAGCTTACAGGCGCAAGCAGCATGGCAGTTGTCTCGCCGCGCCAGATTAGGAGGGTAAGGCAGAAAAGCAGGGACAGTAGAGCCCACTGCCTCGGAGACGGGCGTAGGAATATAACAAACGGCATTGCCCAGGCAAGATACTGCGGGTGCCAGTAGCAGATGATGAAGAAGGAAAGTATGGTTAGGGTCATG
>CAZFZC010000177.1:0-2277 GCA_964523155.1 uncultured Methanosarcinales archaeon | reverse complement strand
AAACCCCGGGAAAAGGTCGTGGGTTTCCCTCGCACTTCGTGCTTCAGTCAAGCCCACTACTGAGCTACATTAGCGGCACAGCAGCCCCTTGCCTTGCTGCTTTGCGCCGGGCCCGCCATGAAGGCAAATTTATCGGGCCCGTAGCTCAGCCTGGAGGGAGTTTCGCATGGGTTTGGCCATGCGAATTCCGGGCAGCTGGAGCGCACGACTGATACCCTGTTTCGGGATAGAAATCGTGAGGTCCGGAGTTCAAACACGGTCACTGACGTTCGGTGCTTCCAAACGTCGCCGTTTGAAAGTCTCCGCGGGCCCATTTTTTCTGTTTTTGGTTTTGAGCCCTGAGTTTTGGGTAATGAGTTTCGAGGCTTGGGTCAGGACATGCCCGGGAAATTGCGTAAGATTACTAGTGAGATATTGAAGAAGAAACGAAACAAGTATGCCAAGCCCCCTTTTCCGGATGAGCCCTTGTTTCAGACTAACCTGTTAATTATTTCCATCTTGCCTGCCAGGCCCGAGTAAAAGAACTCCCTGAGCAGCGGCCTGATTTGCCTTGGCCGCTCGCCAGTAAACCTTGCAACCATATAGGCATGCAGGTGCTTGACAAGCACCCTGCCCTTCTGGCCTGCTTCCTTGTCCCGCAGATAAACGTCCGGAGCAGCTGTCCTGCACGGGTGCTCTGACCAGTCATGCCTTTCCAGGAATGTCTCCATGTAGCTGATGGGCAGCGACTTTGTTCTGCCTATCATGTAAGATGTGCTGACCAGGTACCTGTCAACCACTGCCTGCATTTCCAGCTCGAGCAGAGATACCTGCCTTCCGGTATCAAGCCTGTGCATTATCTTGTAGACATGGCTGGTCTCTTCGATTAGTGTCAGAAATTCCCTGATATTGTCTTCGTCAGGACTTATCCTGCCCCTCCCGACCACCTTATCCCGCACTCTTTCCGAAAGCACCATACCCAAACCGAGCCCTTTGTACTTCGGTACGGCTGCATGCTCCCGCGTCCCTTCCTCAGGCAGATGGACCAAACCGTTAGCCTCGAAACTAACCCCACTGGTTGGGTCTTGACGGCTCCGCGGCAAGGTTGTCAGGAAACCCGCAATGCGCGCCTTGGGCCTGTGCCCGTAGAAGCTCTCAAGATATTTCTGCACAACATCTATCATTTTGCCGGCCCGCCCGTAATTGCCAGAACATCCCCGAGCCTTTCTGCGCTCTCGATTACCTTGTGAGGGGGCTTGTAGCCGTCAGTTCCCTGACCGCCCTCCCTCAGGAAATAATCAAGAACCTGCGGCACATGAATCCTGTAGTGTGTATTTGTATAGTTGCGCGCCCTGTTCTGCCTGTAGTGGAAGTCACCGGCACGAAGGCCCTTTCTTTCAATCCTGCCCCTGGTTCGCGGCCAGTCAATGTAGGCTGACATCACATCAAGGGGCCCAAACCTCAGGTGTTTCTGAAGATTTTCGAGCGGCACCCGCGCATCGTTCCTAACATCAAGCACCCGCCTGTATGTCTGTCCATGTCTGTTGAGCTCGTTCTCAATCTCAACAGGGTCGTTGTAGATTTCGAACACCCGCTGCGCGTCTCTTGTCACCTTTGCTATCCCCAGAAACCCGCCTCTCACCTTGTCTTTGTAGGTTTCTGCGTCCTTAATGAAGCCTTCCTCTGCAGCGATGTCAAAGAACCTGTAGGCTGCAAGAATGCTGACAACTTCACAGCAGGTCTCCTCTATGGTACTCTGCTCCTCTGCATAGTCCCTGAACCAATGCCGCAGGCGTTGTATGCTGGCTGTGTCATCCCTCTGGACAGACGCCAGCAGGGCCCCAGTGTTTTTTGAGATGTCTGAATTCTCCAATGGCATGTCATAAAGCCTGGGACTGCCCTCTCCAAAACCAATGCCAGGATATGTCTCCCAGACCCCTGAGATCTGGCCTTCATAGAATCCCTGGCGCCTCATGTTCTCAGCCAGGCCGCCCTCTGCAAGGCAAAGGACGCTGATGTCCCTTATCAAGGACAGCGCTGCCTCCTTGTAGGATATCTTCTCGTCTGGACTGCTAAAACGCAGAACCTCATCCATCTTGACAAAGCTTGCAGACTCATAAGGTATCTTATGCATGGTGTTGTTCTCATACTGTTCTATGCACCACTTGGCCAGTATCTCCATGTACAACCCGCATATGCGCCTCCATGACCTGCGGCTGTTGACATAATCAAGATGGGTGAGCTCATGTTCTCCGGTCATGAAAATGGTCTTGAACCTCTCGTCGAAACTGTCGTCCT
>CAZFZC010000176.1:1810-2278 GCA_964523155.1 uncultured Methanosarcinales archaeon | reverse complement strand
AATGAGCCGGGCGTTTATATACTTTGCCATAGCCATCTGGCCAAAGTGGCCCGCATTTGTAGTGATGGCGGCGTTCAGTATCTGCAGGCGAAAACTCCTGCGGCTGCAGCCAATGCTTGGGTCACGTACATCCATGCGAAGCCGTTCAAGGGGACTTTGGGCATGGACACAGCATCAGGAAAAATATATATATGGCAGCACCAGTGATGTGCAGTATGAGGGGTCTTTTGCTGCTGATGCTTCTTCCTGCAGTTATCGCAGACTGTGTCAACGAGTGCGACTACGGGGCAAGGGAATGCAGCGGAGATGGCAGCGGCTTTTTCATTTGCCTCAATATTGACAGGGACCCCTGCACTGAGTATAGTGAGGTTATGCCGTGTGACGACAGTATTGCCGGGACAAATGACTTCTGCATAAACGGAACCTGCAGGTATGAGCCTGCAGAGGTTGCATTGGAAACAGACAAAA
>CAZFZC010000176.1:0-1710 GCA_964523155.1 uncultured Methanosarcinales archaeon | reverse complement strand
ATGCCGTAGAAGAAAATGCCGTAGAAGAAAATGCCGTAGAAGAAAATGCCGTAGAAGAAAATGCCGTAGATGAAAATACACCAGAAGAACTCCCGGGCCGGGCCGGGCCTGAGCGCTCTGCTGCGGAAATACAGGACATTGAAGTGCAGTACGTCTTGCCGGGAAGGGACTTATTTTTCCAGGTAAAAGTGAATGCCCTGGGCAGGTGGCACTATGCAACTGACAGCGACAAGATCCGGATTGATGAGGACGGCTACGTTTTCTGGACACCCCGGAAGGAGGACATTGGCAGGCACACAGTGGTGGTAACTGCAACTGACGGCGGGGTAAGGATTCAGAAGAAATTCGTGGTTGTTGTACAGGAGAACGGGGACAGTGTGTCCTGGCATTTTGAGTTCTGGGCAATGCTTGGCTTTTTTGCAGTGGTCATGGTTTTTCTGTATGAACGCAGGCAGTCGCGCCTGCACAGGACTGCTACAGTCAGGCATATCAAGGAAATCGAGGACATATACGACAAGAACAGCAGCAACCCGGAAAGGTGCACCAGGCTTCTTGAGTACAAGCGCAGGCTCGTTGAGACGGAGTTTGAGAACGGCCGGGTAGATGAGAGGGACATGGAGCTTATACTTCTGCAGATAAACAAATACCAGAAAGAACTTGCCAAGGAAAAACCATATTAATGCAACGGGGTTTGCTGCTGCAATGATTGCCATCCTTGACTGCGGCTCGCAGTTTACGCACAACATAGCGCGCAGGGTGCGTGAGCTAAACGTCTACTGCGAAATCTTTCCTTACAATAAAAAAATCCATGGCGCAGATGGCATAATAGTGTCAGGAAGCCCTGCGTGCGTGCATGACAGGGGCGCTCCCTTCTTTTCCAAAGACATCTTCAGTCTGGGAGTGCCTGTGCTTGGCATATGCTACGGCATGCAGTCCATAGCGCATCTGCTTGGGGGCAGAGTGGAAAAAAGCGTTAGGCGCGAGTACGGGCCAATGCAGGTTTTGACCGCAAAAAGCCCGCTGTTCCGGGGGTTGCCCCGGTCTTTTCAGGCGTGGATGAGCCATGGTGACCGCGTGCTCAGGCTCCCGCCCGGGTACTCAAACATCGCATCAACAGGAAACAGCAGGAACGCAGCCATGCAGAACCTGCAGCAGAGGGTTTTCGCAGTCCAGTTCCATCCTGAGGTTGACCACACTGAACACGGCAGGAAAGTCATATCAAATTTTATCGACATCTGCGGCTGCAAGAGAGACTGGACTCCCAAAGCGTTCATTGAAGATACTGTAGAAGGGATACGTGCCAAAGTGGGCAAGGGCATGGCAATTGGCGGCGTAAGCGGCGGAGTTGACTCGGCAGTTGCAGCCAGGCTTATGCACATGGCGATAGGGGAGCGTTTTCTGCCTGTGCTGGTTGACCACGGCCTGTGCAGGAAAGACGAGTGCAGGCAGGTTCAGCAGATGCTGGGCAGGCATATAGGCGGGCTCTTGCTTGTGGATGCACACAGGCGTTTTCTGTCAGCGCTTAAGGGAGTGAGCGACCCCGAGGAGAAGCGCAGGATAATTGGCAGGGAGTTTATAGCTGCCTTTGAGTCAGAGGCGAAAAAGCACAGGGCTCTCAAATACCTTATGCAGGGCACCCTGTATCCTGATGTCATTGAAAGTGTGTCTGTATTTGGCGGACCCACATCAACCATAAAAAGCCACCACAAT
>CAZFZC010000175.1:0-2295 GCA_964523155.1 uncultured Methanosarcinales archaeon | reverse complement strand
AGACTTCGGCCAGTTTTTTTTGTTCTTCTTCCAGGAAAACGTCTTTAGTGTAGGTAGTAAAGCTTTTTCCCTTCTTCAATGGATAATAAGGCGGATCAAAATACACAAAATCCCCTTTTTGCGCCATTTCGCAAGTTCTTTCAAAAGGCAAGTTTCTGATTATTACACTCTTTAATAATTTTGAGACGATTCTTAACTTGGTTTCCTGTACAATGTCAGGATTCTTGTACGAACCCATTGGCACGTTAAATTCGTCCTTTGAATTAACCCTGTACAATCCGTTAAAGCAGGTTTTATTCAGGTATATGAATCTCGCAGCTCTTTCTAGCTTAGGCAATTCGCCAGGGTCTGTTGCCCGTATGGCCAGATAGTATTTCTTGCCTTCAGCCATGTGGTATTCCTTGTGCTGCCGTAATTCAACAACCAGCCGTTCAACATCATCCCTAATTATTTCGTAAGCATTGATTAGTTCCTCATTGATATCGGAAATAACAAAACCGGCCGGCCTGTAATTTTGGACAATGTAAAAAAAAACTGCTCCGCTTCCTACAAAAGGCTCCAGGTATCTGTCGAATTTCTTTGGAAACAATGGTTTGTATTGTTCTATAAGCTGGCCTTTGCCCCCTGCCCATTTTACGAATTTTAAAATTTCATCACACATAATTATCATAACCTTTTATTTATATATAAGATTTCTCATCCTTTAAAGCTTTTAGCCTCATTATTGTTGTTTTCAGGAATTCTTCTTCCCTGTCAATTCCTATATACTGCCTCCTAAGCATCGAAGCAGCAACACTGGTTGTTCCGGTGCCATTAAAGGGGTCAAGGATTACTGCATTCTCACTTGTCGCAGATGAAACTGCCCTTTTCAGTAGTTCCAGCGGTTTTTGGGTGGGGTGCTTGCCATGAACTTTCTCACTGGGCGGTGTCAGTGGTATATGCCAAACACTTCTCATCTGTTTGCCTTTCTGCGCCACAGCATCTTCCCACTCCCGCATAAGTGCATAATTGAAGAAATGAGGAATGTCTCTGTGCTTTCTTGCCCATATTAGTGTCTCATGGGCGTGGGCAAAATACCTGCAACTAAGGTTCGGCGGCGCATTTGGTTTGAACCAGCAAATTTCGTTGAGCAGCTTAAAATCCAGTCTTTGCAATGCATAACCAACCAGGTAGATGTTGTGCATTGTTCCAGAAATCCAAACTGTACCATTGTCCTTTAAAACTCTGCGGCAGGCCTTTATCCAGTTCATGGTAAACTCAAAGTCTTTATCAACCCCATTTGATTTGTCCCATTCTGCCTTATTGACAGAAACCATCTTTCCTGCCCTGCAGGATATCCCTCCGTTAGAAAGGAAATACGGTGGGTCTGCAAATACCATATCCACTGAATTTTCAGCAAGCAAGTCCAGGATGCTTATGCAATCACCATGAAAAAGCTGAACAGAATCTGACTTGAAATACGGCCTAGGCATATTGTGGGAAATACTCGTATATCAATATAAAATTTGCTATTCATAATCCGGTAATTTTATGCATAATTCATTTTTTTCAATGCAAAACAGTTCTGTTTATGAAATCGGGCATGGCGGTGCTCGCATTGTGTGCTCTTTTAGTAATGGCCGGTTACATGGCCTGCAGGCCCTTTCACAAGCAGCCAAAAATCCTCCAGCAGCCGCAGTTGCTTTTCCGCCAAAACCTGCCCAACCCTTATTAATACACAAAGGCTCAACTGCACATGCTTGAAATCCTCGCTGCGCTTGCCCTTGGGGTTTTTGCGGGAATTATCACAGGCCTCACCCCCGGGATACACATCAACCTCATCAGCGCCCTTGTCGTGACCTATGCTGGCGTTTTCTCGGGGATTTTTCATCCGCTTTCGCTCGCAGTCTTTGTGATTTCGATGTCTGTTGTGCACACATTCCTTGATGCAATACCTTCCATCTTCCTTGGCGCGCCTGAGTCTGCGACAGCCCTTGGCGTCCTGCCGGGCCACAGGTACCTGCTCAAAGGCCAGGGCTTAATGGCAGTGAAGCTCACCCTTATCGGAAGCTACGGCGCAGTCCTTATCTCCATTGCCCTGTTCCCTGTGTTCCTCATGCTGGTTGGGCACGGCTATCCCATTATCCAGCCGTATGTCGGGTACATGCTGATTGCGGTCAGCCTTTTCATGGTATTACGGGACAGAAAAAAGGCCTGGTCAGCTGCAGTATTTCTGCTTTCCGGGCTTCTTGGCGTTATCGTCCTTGGCAGCCAAATCCCCAACCCCCTGTTCCCCATGCTTTCCGGGCTTTTTGG
>CAZFZC010000174.1:0-2314 GCA_964523155.1 uncultured Methanosarcinales archaeon | reverse complement strand
AGTCAAAAGAGCGGAGCAGCAGGTATGTGCGCAGGTACCTGGAAAGGTTTGTGTCGGCAACAAGCCTCTTGTCGCCTGTTTTCCTGTAGAGGAGGGCTGCTGCAATCAGCGCCCACATATTGGAATCAACAGATGTTATATTGCCGAGGCCGCCGTAGACCTTTTTCTTGTTTTCAATTTCAATGTAGCTGGGCAGCTGGCCTGACTCGCTCTGGTGGCGGAACAGGAACAGGATTCCTGTTTTCGCAGTCGTGACAAGGTCAGTCTCCCCTGCAAGGCATGCTGCAATTGAGCAGATTGAATGGTCGCGCGCCCAAACAGAGTAGTAGTTTGAGTGCCTTTCTGTTGATGCAGAAAATCCTATGGGTGTTGAATTCATCCTCAGGACTTCCATTGCCTTCTCCAGGGCTTTTTCTGTCATAATATACTTGGCGGCAGGCTCTTGTATATATGGTTTACTGGGCACAGTTGAAAAATTATTTAAGCCCGCGGGGTCTGCTGAATGCATATGCAATCAGATATCGCCGGGCTGCTTGAGTCAAGCAAAAGAGTCCTGCGCAGCTGCGCCAAGCCCGCAGGAGCAATACTTGCCGCATGCACACCCAGGGCCCAGGCAAAGAACTACAGGTTTGTCTGGCCAAGGGATGGCGCATATGCCTGCATGGCTGCGGATATTCTCGGGCTAAAAATCCAGGAGGGTTTCTTTGGGTGGTGCATGAGGGCGCAGGGGTGGAGGCGCACAGGGCTCTTTTACGAAAAATATTATGCTTCGGGCAGGAAGGCGGCCAGGGGGTTTCAGCCTGACCAGACAGGCCTGGTCCTTATTGCCCTTTATGGGCATTTCAAAGGCAGGCCGGGCAGATACAGTGCCCTGGCGGAAAAGTCTGCAGACAGCCTCTGCCGCATATGGAAAAGCGACCATTTTGGACTTGTCTGCCAGGACATCTGGGAAGAGCGATACTCATTCCCTGACCAGGGGGAGAATTTTTCGTATTCG
The DNA here is from genome assembly GCA_964523155.1 of uncultured Methanosarcinales archaeon. Lineage (GTDB taxonomy): Archaea > Nanobdellota > Nanobdellia > Woesearchaeales > DSVV01 > CAYXZQ01. Next base: position 1,317 of record CAZFZC010000174.1, on the reverse strand, counting down.
CTGGCAGTCTGCGCACGGGGCCTGGAATGCGCGCATGCAATGCTTGGGAAAGCGAAATGGCTTGCAACTGCCAGACAGATGAAGCGTGCATTGCACAGCCTGAAATCCTTTGGCCGCTCATTCGGCAGGTTTGGAGACAAAAGGATTGACGCTTCCCTCCTTGGGCTTGCCTGGCCGTCCCTTACGGTTGCTCCCACAGACCCCAGGATGAAAATGGCTGTGAGGGAGATTGAGGTAAGGCTTGGCAGGGGCATGCGCCTGCACCGCTATGAAGGAGATGACTATGACGGATGGATGTACGGCAGGCTCCACAGGAAGAAAGGAGCAGGGTACTGGCCGCTTCTCAACTTCTGGATGTCCGTATACTGGTGCATGGCTGGCCAAAGAAGAAAAGCACTGGCCTACTACACCAGAGTCCTGGATGACCTGGCAGGCAGGACAGAAATCCCTGAGCAGATTTTCCGAAACCAGGTCCAGGTGTCGGTTTCGCCACTTTGCTGGTCGCATGCAATGTTTGTGATAGCGACAGAAAGGCTTGGGCTTTTGTGAACATGGCAAAAGACAGCGCACTGCTCTCTGAAATTTCCCGGCAGCCATAACCGTTCCTTTTGGTTTTGGCCACAGGGCTATGCATCAGCCAATGCTTTCCAACGGGCCTTGCACGACCTGAATGCCAATACTTTTTTATATTATTGTTTTTTCGGACGGAAAATGGACTACATTGTATGCTCGGACCTTGAGAGCGTCTACATACCTGAAACCTGGATGAGCATTGCAGAAAGGACAGGCATAGAAAGCCTGCGCCTGACAACAAGGGACACGCCTGACTATGACAGGCTCATGGCGCAGCGGATAGAAATACTGCGCAGAAACAACCTTCGGCTTAAGGATGTGCAGGCAATTGTTGCAGATGAGGAGCCTTACCCGGGAGCAAGGGAGTTCATTGACTGGGTCAAGGAGCGCACCCAGTTCATAATAGTCTCGGACATATTCAAGGAGCTTGCTCTCCCGTTCATGAGAAAGCTTGACATGCCGGCCTTGTTCTGCAACAGGCTGATAGTCGATGACCATGGTTTTATTTCAGGCTATAAGCTGCGGCAGATGGGCGGCAAGCGGATGGTTGTCCTTGCCATGAAGACAATCAACTACAGGGTTGCTGCGTTTGGGGACAGCTACAATGACATCGACATGATAAGGGAGGCTGACCTGGGGTTTCTCTACAACCCCAGCAACCGCGTGGTAGAAGATTACCCTGAGTTTAGGGTTGTCAGGGATTACGGAAAGGCAAAGGAAATTCTGGAAAGACTTGAAAAAGAA
>CAZFZC010000173.1:0-2320 GCA_964523155.1 uncultured Methanosarcinales archaeon | reverse complement strand
ATTTGCTGCATTTCCACCTTATTGGCTTATCGCGCTTATACACTGTTCCTTTCTCAAGCATGTCTAAGAGCTTCTCGTACCTTGCCCGGTGCTCTGCCTCAACCTTGCCTATCGCAGTAAAGAGCCTGTAGGCCTCCATATCGCCTTCGTCCTTTGCCGCCTTTGCAAACCCCGGGTACATCTCGTCTGTCTCATACGCTTCGCCCTTTATTGCTTCCCCAAGGTTAGCTTTTGTGTCGCCTATCCCTTTTAGCATCTTGAACTGGTCCTTTGCATGCTGCATCTCGTTTACAGCAGTCTCCTCAAAGATTCTTGCAATGTAGTGGTATCCTTCTTTCCTTGCAACCTTTGCAAAGAAGTCATATTTGTTTCTTGCCTGGCTCTCGCCGGTAAATCCTGCCATCAGGTTTTCCTGAGTCTTTTGCATAGTATCACCCCGCGGTACCCTAATCATGCCTGTTTTATAAAGCTTGTCTTTAAGGGCGCTGTTAACCTGCCTCAAGCAGCCAGTCCTTTGCAAAATTTGGTTTGCCAGCCTATGCCCTTGCACTGAGATGTTCAGAAATACCTGCCGGGCGATGAGCCAGCTCTGTAATAAAACAGCCTCTTGTGTCCCAGGCAGGGCAGAACAGCCTTCCATGAGGCTGCAACCTCGTTCCAGCTGGCAAACAGTGTCTGGTCTCCGGCAATTACCTGCGAAATGAGCATCTGGTACGCATCAGGGGTGTTTGGGCCGAACTGGCACGCGTGGCAGAACTCAAGCGCCACCGGCCTTATAAGGTAACCCTTTCCAGGCACCTTGGCGTTTAAGTGCAGGGTAAGCCCTTCCTCTGGCGATATCCTGATTGTGACCCTGTTTGGTTTTGGGTGCATGGCTTTCTGGCAGAACATCCCGCAGGAGATGTCCCTAAGAACAAGGTTTATTTCTGAGAACTGTCCTGCCATCCTCTTGCCTGTGCGCAAGAAAAAGGGCACGCCTTTCCACCTTTTGGTCATTATTTCAGCCTGTAGCTCTGCGAAAGTCTCTGTGCTGCTTGTCCTGCCAACCTCGTCCTCGTACGAAAGGACCAGTTTGTTGTCTATCTCGCCTCCTGTGTACTGGCCGAATCTTGCTCGCCTTATCCTCATGCGGCCCAGAGCAGCAGCCTTGGCCTTCCTGATACTTTCTGCATCCAGTGCCCCTGGATTTTCCATGGCAACGAGAGAGGTAAGCTGCATAATGTGGTTCTGGACCATGTCCCGCAGGGCTCCGCTCTCCTCGTAATACCCTGCCCTCTTACCCACACCGCCCTTTTCTGAGAGCTCAACCTGCACGCTTTCTACATGTTTAGTGTTCCAGATCTCTGATAAAAGGGAGTTGGCAAACCTAAATGCAATAATGCTCTGGACAAGCTCTTTTCCAAGGTAATGGTCAATGCGGTATATCTGATCTTCAGAAAATGCTTTCCTGATGCACCTGTTAAGCTCTGTTGCGCTTTTCAGGTCATAGCCGAAGGGCTTTTCGTACACTATTCGTTTCCATCCCCTACTCCCCAGACAACCGCACTCCTGCAAGAGGGTTGTCAGCCTGTCAAAGAGCCCCGGTGGGGTAGCAAGGTAAACAACCATATTGCCAGCGCCCAGGTTTGGCAGCGGCTTATCCAGGCTGTGCACCACGTACTTTAGCTTGGCAAGAAAGCTCTTTGGCAGCCCTTCTGCTGCCATCAGGCTTATGTACCCTTGGGTTGTGAGCTTTCTTCTGCCTAACGCAATGACCGAGTCAACCCCCCGGGTCCTGGCCAGCGCAGGCAAGAGCTTTTTCCTCGACAGGTCACCTGTGGCTCCAAATAGCACAAAGCTCGTCTTCATTATGGACTCACCAGGACAACAGAGCGTCTTATCCTCTGCACAAGTTTTGCAGGGCAGTTGGCGTACGAAACATTTTTGTCAGTGAACATCCGGTATGCACCCATCTTCTGCTCGCCAAAGAAAAGCAGAAGCGCAAACCCGCTTTTTAGCAGCAGGCTCCTGGAAACTGTTACACGCCGCGGGGGCGGCTTTGGCGAGTCGTGCATTTCAATATAGCCTCTGCCGGTGTCATGGACACTATGGTGCCTGGGGTAAAGCGCGCCCACGTGCCCGTCTTCGCCGCTGGACAAAAGAATAACATCAATCCTACCGCCAAGCCCCATAAGTTCCATGCTGTATTTCTGCACTCCCTCAACCACCCTGAAAGGGTGCAGGTTGGCTTTCGGCATATTCCTGTGCAGGACAAGGCTGTTAAGAAAAGACCTATATGCAAGGCCGTAGTTGCTTTCAACATGGTCTGGGCCAACCATGC
>CAZFZC010000172.1:0-2388 GCA_964523155.1 uncultured Methanosarcinales archaeon | reverse complement strand
GGTTTTCGAATATTTCTATGTATACCCTGCGAGGCACTTCGTTGTGCCCGAAGACACAAGGAAGAAGGCTATAGAAGAGATAAGAAACGACCTCAAGGCAAGGCTGCCAAAGCTTTCAGACATTGAGGCCCACAGGCTCAGGCAGCGCACGCTCTACGACATCGAGATGATAGAGGAGACAGGCTTTTGCAAGGGCATTGAGAACTACAGCAGGTACTTTGACGGCAGGAAGCCAGGCGAGAAGCCCTACACCCTGATTGACTATTTTCCGCAGGACTTTCTTTTCATAATTGACGAGAGCCACCAGACAATACCCCAGCTGCACGGCATGTACAACGGCGACTACACGAGAAAGAAGACGCTTGTTGACTACGGCTTCCGCCTGCCAAGCGCGCTCGACAACAGACCGCTCAAGTTTCACGAGACAGAACAGTACTTCAACAGGGTAGTGTTCGTGTCTGCAACACCAGGCGGGTATGAGCTCAAAAAGTCCGGCCGGGTTGTCGAGCAGATTGTAAGGCCCACAGGCCTTCTCGACCCCAAAGTCACTGTCAGGCCGACAGAGGGGCAGATTGATGACCTGCTTGCCGAGATAAAAAAGACCACCGGGCGAAACGACCGGGTGCTAGTGACCACTCTGACCAAGAAGCTTGCAGAGGAGCTCAGCGAGTTCCTGTCAGAGAAGGGAGTGAAGACAAGATACCTGCACAGCGAGATTGACACAATCGAGAGAACCGAGCTAATCAGGCAGCTGCGGCTGGGAAAGTACGACGTGCTTGTGGGAATCAACCTGCTTCGCGAGGGCCTTGACATACCCGAGGTAGGCTTCATCGGCATACTTGACGCTGACAAGGAGGGGTTTCTTCGCGACCAGAGAAGCCTTATCCAGATAATCGGCCGGGCTGCAAGGAACGCAAACTCGAAAGTCGTGCTTTATGCCGACAGAACGACAGAGAGCATCAGGAGTGCGCTTGCAGAGACTGAGCGCAGGCGCACAATGCAGCTTGAGCACAACAGGAAGCACAGGATTACGCCAAGAACCATAACCAAGCCGATAAGGGAGAAGGAGATTGAGCTCAAGGACACCAGGCACATACCCAAGGCTGAGGTGCCAAACGTGATAATCGAACTTGAAACTGAGATGAACCAGGCTGCAGAGAGGCTGGATTTTGAACTGGCAATAGAGCTTAGGGAGAAGATAAAGAGGCTTAGGGCTAGGCCCTCATGAGCACAGCTGCGCTGACAAGCTTAAGGGCTGCTATTGCAACACATGCCTTGAAAATGCCCAGAACAGGAACGAGCAAGATTCCTGTGACCAGAGCTCCAAAGGCTGCGCCGATGAAGTCCGCATTGTAGAACTTTGATGCTGTTGCCCGCCTGCTTCTGAAATGCAGCCTGGATGCCAGGGGAAACTCAATTCCCACTATCAGGCCCAGGCACAAAGACATTACTGGCACGATAAAGCGGGACAGCCCTGCTGTCCTCTGCAGCCAAAAGAGGATAAGGGGCGTCAGGATGCAGAACAAGCCCAGGCCGAGGTCCAGCCTTGACAGGTCACGAATCCTGAGCCGGGAGAGCCTCTCCATTGCAAAGTATGTGCCAATGACAAGGCCGGCCATGAAAAGCGTAACAATGACCGAGAGCATGTAGTACACATAGCCCCAGAGTATCTGAAAGCCCATCAGCAGAACCACCTGCAGCGAAGCAGCAGCAAGGCCTGTGGAAAATATTGCGAAAGGCACAGGCTTGACATGCGTAAGGTAAAGGACAAGCGCTACGAGCAGGACGATAAAGAAAACCTTGATGATTACGTTGTCTATCCTGAGCCATTCCTTGAGGTTGTAGTAGTATGCCACAGGCTCAAAGTCGCTGTTCGCTGGGACATCTGTTGTGAGAGACTTTTCTGCCTGGACTATCCGTTCCTCGGTCAGGCTCCCAACAAGGTAATACTCGTTAACATAATCGTTCAGAATGCCCTTTTGCGCAAGGAGCCCGGCAATATCGTAGTCAATGCTCCGGTCACCGGCAACCAGGTGCATTTGGTTTCCCGGGATAACCATGACCTCGCTGAATACCTGGCCAAGTGCCTTGTAGACTGCGGAATTTGCCCTGGCAGTCTGCTCGCCGATGTAGTTTTCCGATGAAGGCAGGCTGAGGGCAAGAACCCCGCCCGGCGAAAGCAGACGCTTTGCCTTCCTGAAAAACTCAACTGTATAATACCTGTTGAGCTGCGCGTTTTTTGGCGGCGGCAAATCTATGATAACTGCATCATAGGGCATTTTGGCACCCTCAACATAGAGCCTTGCGTCAGCAGTTATCACGTTTGCATCCGCAAGCCTGTCTGTATAGGCAAGCCCTATGCCAACCATCCTGGGGTCGATTTCAACA
>CAZFZC010000171.1:0-2391 GCA_964523155.1 uncultured Methanosarcinales archaeon | reverse complement strand
AGTAGAAACCAAAAGCTTCTTTTAGAAGGGGTTCAAAAACATCTGCAGCGTCTGTCTTCGTCGGGTTGCCAAAATAGTCAACACCCGCGCGCTTAACTTTCTGGAGCTGGTACCTCTTGATGCACTCATCCAGCCTGTCTGACCTGGGCTGGAAGTACAGCGGCATGTTCTGTAATGATACTGAATATGCCCAGTCCTTCTCAATGTCCCTGAGCTTCCTGTAATTATTCACGCGTTTGCGCGCCCTCTCTATTTCGTTTCTTTCATGTTGCCTAAACGGGTATTGTTCGAGGATCTTTGACAGGAGACCCTGGTTGCTAGTCCCCTTATACCTTGCCACAAACCCATCAAAGACATGGCCGGGGATAGGGATATTTGCCTTCAGTATCGAGCGCTGGTTGTATACGCTCTTCTCCTGATACCTGCCAGGCTTCTTCCTGTCTCCTTCAAGGACATTCCTTCTAAAAAAAGGGCCCTGCGTGTCGTCCGGGTCGCTGCGGCTGTTTGGGTATCTGTAAAGGACATTTGCGCTGTGTATATCGCGATTGGTGGCAGCTATGAGTTTGTCGAGAAACACCCTGCCCGGCATAACATCGTGGTGCAGGCTAAGAAGTATCTTGCCGCTGTTGCCCTCGTAGCACTGTTCCCTGAGTGGCGGAGCGAGTTCCAGATAGATCTGCCTTTCCCTATGTTCATTTAGTGCGCCTGGCAATCTGCAGCCGGGTTCAATAACTTTAAAGTCGCCTGTGCTCTGAAGTGTCTCTGAAACAGATGACATCATATTCTTCAGGTTTGGCCTGTAGTCTGCCATATACTGATTCAGAAACCACCCAGTATTTATATTTTTCGCTTTTTAACCACCAATTAGTAGTTAAACAAGAACTCCGTTCACAGTCCCTTCCTGACCCGGCCTGTTTGTCACTCTTGCCCTGCCCTTGTCAGTATCAACCACTGTGCCTTTTGTGAGGATGTTTGCCCGGATAAAGTTTCTGTTGGCTGGGTTGTCAGCAACTGTCTTGATTTTTGCCTTTGTGCATTTCCTTGTTTTGGGGTCCATCAGGTTGATTTCATCAGCCCGAAGAAGTATTTCCTTGCTCCTGCCCCCGCGCCCGCGCATCAGCTTTGATTTCCTCTCGCCTATCCTGGGCTTTGTTGCAGGCCTTCCGCACTCATGGTGCTTCTTGCTGCGTGTGCTCTTGTAGCGGGCGCCTGTCTTTTTTCTTCGCGATCTGGCCTGGCTGACTGACATAATCCACTGGAAAATTGTCCCCTTTATAAATATTTTCCAATTCAAAATACCCAATTAGTATACAAAATAGTAACATTTATATATTAGTTGTACTTATGTTATGTTAATATGTAATACCAGGGTGGCTCCCAATCACACTGGTTCTGACATTACACCCCCACTACCCACGACCGGAGGGAGCCAGCCCCTTTTTACCATGGAATTCACAGCAAGGGGCCATAGAAACGTACGCGCAACGCACAGGACAACTCTTGAGTTTGTGAAAGAGAAGTGGCTTACGCCCAGGGGTGAGTGCATCCTTGGCGTAAATGCAGACTTTCAGAAGGTCAGCACAGCTTCATGCTGTGTTACAATAGTACTTGACTGCGCAGGACACCGGGACATCATACATGGGGTGTTCAACCCATCCTGGGAGGCAGAGGCGCTTATTATCAGAAAAAGCGGGTTTGCCGACAGGAATACTTTTGCAATTCTCTCTGACAAGGCTGCCTGCGACATCAGCAGAAATATTGTCAGCCACATGAAAAATCCCGGCAGCCTGATGCGGGTTGTGGTCAGGTTCAAGAGCACTAACAAGTAGCAAAATTTTATATATTGTTCAGGCTTTCCATGGCAACATGTACGCGGATGAGGCAAGGCGGTTTGCAGAGGAGGAGTGCAGCTTTTTCAGTGAAACCTTTGGGCTTGATGAGGTCATAGGAACTCTTCCGGCCAGAATTCTCCGCAAGCTCGAGGAGGATGTATGGGAAGAGCATGGCAGGCCAAGAAAGACAGGAGGCCCTTACGCACTGCGACACGAGACTGCAATAATGAAGGCAATCTATCACGATTCGCAGAACTATGGCCAGGAAAGCCTCAGGATTTCGCCAGAAATCTACGGCATTGCATGCATGCATGACCTTATTGAGGATGATGCCCGGGTCCGCAGGTCTGTAACTGAGTATTACGCAGGCAATTATGGGGCAAGGGACAGGCCGCAGCGCGAAAGGGACAGGGTTCTTGGCGAGCAGGTCCAGAAATACTCGGCGTGGGCGAACGTAAACCTGAAAACCGAAGAGGCAAGCAGTGCCCGGCGTTTTTTTGAGCATGTCCTTAGGCAGTCAATGGTTCTTGCCCGGCCGCCGGAAAAGGCATACTACCAC
>CAZFZC010000170.1:0-2413 GCA_964523155.1 uncultured Methanosarcinales archaeon | reverse complement strand
GTTGTCAAGCACAACTGCATCAAGATAGGCCTTCTCTGCACTGAAAATATCATCTGAAATTCTGCGCAGCGCGCTGTGCCTTAGCTTTCCTGCCAAAGAAAGCCTCTTTGCCTCATTTATTGTTGCCTGCAGCCTATCCTGGAGGGACCGGCAGTCATCCTCACTGCGCCGCCTGCCTATTGCCTCCTGCAAAAACCCGGCTGTAACCTCAGTCGCCGTGCTTGAAGAGCCAGAGACATACACCAAAAGCCTGTCCTCCAGAAACATGCAGTAGTTGGCCTCCTCTGAAAACAGACCGTCCCGGTGGTGGCGCGTTCCCCGGAGGACAGCGCCCCTTTCAAGCAGCGTGTGCTCCAGGCTGCTGTAAAAATTTTCCAGAAAATGCCTGAGCGCCCTTTTTGAATTGAACAGCAGGTAGTCTGCTTCCTCAAACTTTAGGCTCTCGCCGTAGAGACCCGCAAGCACCAGGCTCCTTACAGAGACTTCCCGCTCAAAATCAGACACGCCTGTCATCGGAACCTTCATGACAATGTGGTTGTCGGGGACAGTTATCCAGCGCGGGTCTTCAACAATGCGCGTGGCAATCTGGTCCAAAAGGGCCCTGTTCTTCTCGAAAAACATCCTGTGGTATTCCCTTTTGTAATGCCGCGAAAGAAACGCAAAGCTGCGGTGCTGGTGCAGGAGCCTGTGCAGGCTGTTGTACTCCCTGGTTTTTTCCAGAACATCTGCATTCTCGTGAAAAAATCTGGAAACGTCCCTGCATTTCTCTGGAAGCTTCCCCCTGGATACAAGCCTTGCCCCAAGGGCCCTGAACCTGCGGCGGACATCAGTCTCGCTGTGTTGCGAATAATTCCCGGCAAGCTCCGCTGTCCGGCAAACCAACTCCTTTTTCGCCCCCTCCAGAAACGCGCTCCAGGGCAGGCTGTGCAGGTAGTTCTTGGCTTCTTCATGCTCTGCCACAATAGTCATCGCAGCCATATCATGCCTTCCTGTTTCAATATGTGTCGAATCGTCGGAAAACGCTGAGCGCAGAAATTTTTCCCCGAAACTGTCCTCTTCTTTTACCCTGTAAAGTATCTTCACGATGTTCGTTTCCGCAAGTGTCCCAAGGTCAACCTCCCCCTTGTAGGCAGCTGCCTGACCCTGGCCAGCCATCAGATTCTCAAGCACGCGAGGGTCAAGGAACCTGCTGGCAAGATGGATTGCCATTTTGGGCAGGTAACTGAACTTATCCCTGCGCTCATCCGACAGCGCCCGGAAATATCCATCCCTCCTGTCCAAAAGCCCCATGACAATACCATCAATGCTGTTATCTGCGAATATGGCTTTGAAGTCCTCAGTTCTGGTTTTGTCAGGCAGCATGTTGAGAAGAATGCCTGTCCTGGCCAGATAGTCTTTGAGTGACGGGTCTGAAACTGGAAAGGGGTCTTTCATTTTCTAGGCAGTTGCAGGTTCCAGGGACGCCTCTGCAAGTATCTTGTCCGAAAGGCCGTCTATTGTGAAATACCTGTGGTTTGCAAAGTCATTATAGGTTGGGCCCTTGTCTGGTATAGCCCCCCTGAAATGCCTGGGCTTATCCGCCGCAAATATGTCGGCAATCACAGACAGTGCAAACATGTCATGGGCAAGGTATATCATGCCTACCTCATCCTTATCATAAATGTTGCCGTCCTTCTCTCTCAGGCTGTCAAACTGCATCAGCCTCCAGACAAGCCCGTGAACCATTTCAGGCACTGCAACAATAATGCCTTTTCTGTTTGTGTCAACGAATGATGTGGGCGGAATTGTTATCCTCTCAAAAGCCCCCCTCATCAGATTATTCGTGGCACTGTCCTTCAAAGCCGCCCTGTAGTCAGGACCTGTTTGGTCAAGGGCAGCATCAGCAGATCTACTGTTTTCGCGCCTCCATGTGTCAAGGAACCTTTTGTAGCCCTTTAAAAACAAAAGCCAGTCATCCCGTTTTACAGGGTAACTTCCGCTTGACATGCCTTTGGCATGGACATTTAGGAGCCGCTTGTTCACATACTGCGAAAATAGCAGGTTCCTGTAATGGCATCGCAGCTGCATCTGCAGGCTCAGGTCCTTTCCGTCAAAGGCATCCTGCAAAACTGCCTGCCGGCAGTAGAGTTTGGCACCCTCTTCCCCGGCATTAAGCAGATATTCCCTCAGGATGGCCTTTTCCTCGTCACTGTAATGTGTGAAGAGGTCAGCTGTGTTGTTTTCCCTGTCATAGGCTTTGACTATTAGACCCTCAAGCATGTTCTGCAGGCCTCCCCAGGCTGAAGACGACACAATGTCCCAGAGGTAGTTGTGGTAGTATGCCTTTTCCGGCGGCCGGGCAAGAACCATTGACTGCCTAAGGACGTCGAGGTCGACCCCGGCACCGACACGGTGGTCGTGCGCGCGACGTTCC
>CAZFZC010000169.1:0-2434 GCA_964523155.1 uncultured Methanosarcinales archaeon | reverse complement strand
GCGTGGCAACCCCCCAGATAGAGAAGAACACCACAATTCCCACCAAGAAAAGCCAGGTTTTTTCAACTGCTGCAGACAACCAGACCGCAGTGACCATAAATGTTTTGCAGGGAGACAGGCCCATGGCTGAAGGCAACAAGAGCCTTGGCAGGTTTGACCTGGTAGGAATTCCTCCGGCGCCAAGGGGCATTCCCCAGATAGAGGTAACTTTTGATATTGACGCTGACGGAATTATCCACGTTACAGCCAAGGACCTGGGCACAGGCAAGGAGCAGGGCATAAAGATAACTGCGTCGCAGAAGCTCTCTGACGCAGAGGTTGAGCAGATGCGAAAGGACGCTGAACAGCACGCTGAAGAGGACAGGAAAAGAAAAGAGGAGATTGAGACAGTCAACCAGGCGGATTCAGTTGCCTATTCAACAGATAAGCTTTTCAGCGAGTTTGAGGGCAAGGTGGATGCAGCAGGGCTTGAGGAAGCCAAAAAGGGCGTGGCCGAGCTTAAGGACCTGCTAAAGGCAGAGCCCAAGGATGTCCAGGCCATCCGCAAGAAGATGGATGAACTGAATCCCAAGATCCAGAAGCTCTCAACAGAGTTGTACCAGAAGGCATCAGCCCAGCCTGAAGCAGGGAAAAAGAAAAAGGCTAAAAAGGATGAGAAAGTTGTGGATGCGGACTACAAGGTAGAGGATGACAAGAGCAACTGAGACGCATGGCAAAGGATTACTATGAGATGCTCGGTGTTGACCGCAGCGCAACCAAGGAAGACATAAGAAGAGCCTACAAAAGGCTTGCCAAGAAGTATCACCCTGACCTGAACAAGGACCCCGGCGCTGCTGACAAGTTCAAGGAGATTAATGAAGCTGCAGCAGTGCTTGGCGATGACAAGCGCAGGGAACAGTATGACAGGTTTGGAACCACAGCCGAGAATTTCAATGGTTTTCAGGGCTTTGATTTTTCGAACTTCGGGGGCTTTGGCGGCTTTGAGGGATTTGAGGATATCTTTGAGTCTTTTTTTGGTTCCTCATTTGGCGGCAGGCCAAGGAGGCAGAGGCGTGGCGGGGACCTTTCCTTTGACCTGGAAATCGACCTGGCTGAGGCTGCCTTTGGGGCAACACGGCGTGTTGTGGTGCCACGCATGGAAGCCTGCGCCTCATGCAGCGGCACAGGTGCCCAGAGAGGCTCTGATGTAGCGAGCTGTCCAACCTGCGGCGGCACAGGCCACGTCAAACGAACGACAAGGACACCCTTCGGGCTGTTCTCAACAAGTACGATATGCCAGGAGTGCAGAGGCGAGGGCCAGGTTATCAGGAACAAGTGCAGGACATGCCACGGCAGCGGCAGGGTAACCCGGGAAAGGCGCATTGAGGTAAACATCCCCGCAGGCATAGAAAGCGGTTCAAGCCTTCGGATAGACGGAGAGGGCGAGGTCGGGCCAAGGGGCGCGCCTCCGGGCGATTTGTACCTGAACATTCATATCAGGGAAGACGATAAGTTTGAAAGAAAGGGAAGCGACATATATACAGACATACCAATAAGCTTTGTGCAGGCTGCGCTGGGCGATGAGATAGAGGTTCCGACACTCAAGGGCAAGGCGCGGCTGACAATACCTGCCGGCACGCAGACAAACACCCTGTTTCGCCTCAAGGGCGAGGGCATATCCAAGCTGCGGGGGTTTGGCAGGGGGGATGAGTACATAAGGGTTATTGTGCAGACACCCCAGAAACTCACATCCCGGACAAGGGAGGCGCTTATGGAGTATGCCAGGCTCTCAAAAGAGGATGTAAGCCTCCAGAAGGGTTTTTTTTCAAGGCTCAGGGAAATGCTTTAGAGGATAAAATTATTCTGTCTGCCCCCATTTTATCGAGAAGTCTGCAGACAGAATTGGGCACCATGTGCTGCCATCTTTTGCCGGTTGCGATTCTCAGGCGGATTTCGCTGCCGCTTATCCCCATGTGGCGGGGCAGTATAACAACTTTGCAGCCCTCTTTTAGAAAAAGCTCCCTTGTCAGCTCGCTTCCGGTGTACACAGTGTCAAAATGAGGCACAACTGACCTGACGTGCTGCACCCAGCGGGCATCATCGTGAATATCTGCAATCTCAAAGATTGCATAAGAGTCCAGGCCGGCTTCACTGAGGGCCTGGCTTATCTGGTCCCTTCGCTCTGCAGCTGAAAACGGGTTTACATGCTCTCGGGCATACTGGCTGCTCCCAATACCAATGACCACGCGCTGGCACTCGCGGGCGATTTTCTGCACAGCCCACAAGTGGCCGATGTGAAACGGCTGGAACCTACCTATAAACAAGCCAATTGCCATGGACAGACTGCAACGATATTGCAGCAATATATAAAATTTTTTCCAGTGCAGCTTATTTCTGGTGGAGTTCGACAATGTCCCCGTCGTTCAGAACGTGGCAAAGACCCTGCCTCTGGCCC
>CAZFZC010000168.1:0-2537 GCA_964523155.1 uncultured Methanosarcinales archaeon | reverse complement strand
TCATCAGTGGCTTGGTAGTGACATACCCCCTAGCTTGCTATGGGGTTCTTGATTTGTCAGGGTCACGCTGCAGGCCCACGTGTGGTGCAAAATCCTGCAAATCAACCCGCCAGTTCTGATTTTGTTTTGATATGCAGTGCTCTGCTGCAAAAAACATACAATAACCAAGTTTCTGGTACATATAAACCTGATTTAATGGGCATTGAACTGCTGAGAATCTACAAGAAATTGATGGTGAGGGCTGAGACGCTGCTGAGTATTTTTGAACTTGAAAGAAGCAAGAGGACAAGATTCGCCTATCACAGGATTGGACAGGCGAACCAGGAGCCGGCAAAGGAAAGTGTAGACAACGCGGGGACTTATCTTTGGGAATGTGCATGGCCTGTGCGAGGATCAGACAGCCTGAGACGTGCTATTTCGGCGGGGCGTATAGCTCAAGGTTCCTTAGCGCAATTTCCTTCTCATAGGGCCTAAGGAAGCCGTGCAGGAACTCATGCTTTATAGAGCCAATTATCCTTTTGTAGTTGTCCCTGCGTTTCTCAATGTAGTTGCTTTCATAATCTTCCCTGCGGCCCAGGATATATTTTAGCTCGGTATGCGCTGCGCGCAGCTCCAGCAGTGCATGGAACAGTTTTTCAGAATGCATCCTGTTCAAATTCAGCCTGTTTCCGTTTGTGGGCATGCCGCAGGCATAGTCTGCTGCATGCTGGTTTTCATGGACCAGTGTTGCATCCTGCACTGCCCTGCTCTCTCTAAAAAAGCCTGAATCAACATACACGTCAAAGCTGCCGCCACTGCCAAAGAAACTCCTTTTCTCGCAAAAGGCGACTGCATTGTTCGCCCTGCCTGTAGTAAAGTTTTTTGATGTCAGCAGGCGCAATGGATCATATATGATTTGGCGGATATGGCTGTAATTTCCCTGGATGAGCAGGTCATCCAGATACTGCTGCCGAATCTCCGGCCATGCTGGAACGCCGGCCAAATTCCCTGTGTCAATCTCCTGGACTGCATCATCCAGGGACTGCCCTGCACGGGCCAGCGCAGAAAAAGGCTGCACTGCCAGGGCTAAGCCTAGCCTGGCTGCCTTCCCAATAAACTCTCTCCTTGCGGCATGCACCATGTTAAGAACCAAAGAGAGTTCGGATATTTAAATGTTTTGTTTTTCACCACTTAATGGTAGTTATTGTTTGCCTCGGAGTTTTTTGCTTCTGAAATGTTTTGTTTTTTACCAATTATAAGTCAGCCTAAGCCATGCATCCCAGTCCCCATAATTAAAATTCTTATGCCCTTCTGCTTCAATTCGCAATGGGCCCATGTCTTTGCTCACTCCGACCCACACCTCTTCAGGCTGGTCACTGATTAAGTATCCGCCGACTGCCGCCCTCAGTCCGTCTTGTGTATAACCCAGGTTCACACTATGTCCTTTCGGGTCTGCGCTGATTGTGAGAGTGCCTTCCTTCTCGTTTTCCGTAACAGTTGCACTTAGTGAATATTCATTTTCTGAATAGACCATAGCCCCAATCCTCAGGGGTCCTCTACTTAACTCGCTCATTAAGCCGGTTTTCTCCAAATCTGTTATGGCTGTTACATCCAGCTGATTTTTTCCTGTATGCGTGGTAAACCCCACAGCAGCTCCGCTCCCGGTCAGCTGCAAATGCGGAGAGAACGCAATGCCGGCGAAATGGTTTTTGTCAGGAATACTTGTTCCCCCTGATATCCCCATATCATAATCCTTGTCTGATGCTGTCATTTGCTCCCAGGGGTATTTGCCCTTTATGAAGTCTTCCATGCGCTGCTGCAGCTCTCTGTTCAGGATGTCTGCAGCAACCGAGCCAATCAGATTTCTCAAGTCCTCCTGGGAAAGCTGGTTTGGAGGATAAGACGAAATCTCTTCACCTACATTGTGAAAAAATCCGGCAGCCCAGTCTGCAGTCAGCCTTCCAGTGCCAAAATTGAGATTTGGATTCTCAAGTCCAACAAGATATCCGTCGCCTGTAACAAGGTTCTGGTCCTGATAGTACTTGCCGCTAAGAATGCCCTGCATGTGCTCTCTCATAATCGAACCTTCTCCATCTATCGTCAACCCGTCATGGTTAGTCGCCCGGCTGTCTCCTGTGGCAGTGAAGTGTGTCTGGCTTCCGTCAGGGTATACTAAGGAGAACTTGCTTCCATCTGCAAGTGAATACTCGTAATTTGCATTCCCGTCGTAGTAGATTCTTCCCTCTCCCGGCAGAGTTTTTGACCCGTCGTCCCTTTCAACAAGTGTGTCCTTTGATGTGTCACCTGTTAAACTTTTATCAGTTGTCTTCACATTGCCCAGATTGTATATGATGCCATCAGGTGTCCTAACAGTGTCCGCATCAATCCCGCCGCCCTCTGAGGTTTTGCCTGTAACAACCGACCCATCCTTGGCAGTTGCATCTTCAAAATTGGCAACCACCCTATTTTCTGTTTGAACGACATTCATCGTGTCATCCATTCCTACAGCCACCAGCCAAATCCTCCGGCTACTTTGACTGTTCGCCTTGCCATCGACC
>CAZFZC010000167.1:0-2674 GCA_964523155.1 uncultured Methanosarcinales archaeon | reverse complement strand
CTGCGTACTCGCTGCCTGTGACCTCCATGTTTATGAATTCCTTTATGACGTTCATGAGCTCCAGTATCTTGTAGTTTAGCTGGTCGCCGTATATTGCGTCCCACTGCCACTTCAGCACCTTGCTTTCCATGAAGCGCTGCAGGGCCTGCGTCCACCTGCTTTTGTCAAACCGGTTGTCGTAGTCAAATATCAGCTTGCCGCTTACCATGAAGTGGTACCTTGCCTTAAGAAGCGTTTTCTTCTGCCCGTTCCTGTCCACCTCAACCGGCTGGGCGTCCCAGTACTTGTGGTAAACCCTCATTTCAAACCTGTAGTAGTCAGTGACATTGCGCCATGCTGTTATTTCGCTTTCCAGAACCTCGCCGAATGCCGAGGTCGCGTGCTTTGCCTTGTTAACAAGAACGATAAACCCCTTGCTCTCAAACCAGTTGCCTATCATCCTCCATAGTGCGTCAAAGTCAAGCAGTCCCTTGTAGCGTATATGGACGCCCTTCATTACCGAGCCAGCTTCGGCGTGAGCCATTGCCCGCTTATTGGAAAATGGCTTTAAATACTTTTCGCTGCGCCCAAGTGCACATTGCAAAACCTTAATAAGTAAGCCATGGCAACAGGAGCGCAATGATTACTTTCCAAAAGGAAGTCCTGGCATTGCTAAAACAGCACCTCGGGCAAAGGGAACTCCGGATTGAGATTCCCCCGGACCCGTCGTTGGGCGACTTCGCGTTTCCCTGTTTCAGCCTGGCCGGCGTTCAGAAGAAAAGTCCTGCAGAAATCGCAGCAGGCCTGGCAGGGGAAATAAAGCCCCGGTGCGCAATAGGGAAAATCTGCGCACAGGGGCCCTACCTGAATTTTTTTATCAGCCCTGCCAAGATGGTCCAGCGGGCGGCAAAATACAGGCCAAAAGCCCGCAAAGCCACAGGCAGGAACGTGATGGTTGAGTATTCCTCGCCTAACACCAACAAGCCCCTGCACCTGGGTCACATAAGAAACATTGTTCTGGGCAGCTGTGTCTCAAGGCTGCTAAAGCATTCCGGCGACCGGGTTGTGCAGGCATGCCTCGTAAACGACAGGGGTATTCACATAGCCAAGTCAATGCTTGCATACAAGCTCTGGGGCGGTGGCAAGCCCGACAGGAAGACTGACCACTTTGTGGGCAATTATTATGTCATGTTTTCCAACAGGAGCGCAAAGCAGCCCGAGCTTGCCAAGGAGGCACAGGAGCTGCTGCGCAAATGGGAGTCTAAAGACCCTGAAACAGTAAGGCTTTGGAAAAAGATGAATAAGTGGGCGCTTGACGGCTTCAGTGAAACTTACAGGAGCCTCGGCGTGTCCTTCGACAGGGTGTACTATGAATCAGAGATGTACCGGGAAGGACGCGATATTGTTATGGACGGCCTCAAAAAGGGCATATTCTTCAGAAAGGACGGTGCAGTGGTTGCCCGGCCCGGGGGACTTCCTGAGAAGGTTTTGGTTCGCGCCGACGGGACAACACTTTACATCACCCAGGACCTGTACCTGGCAGTAAAAAAAATTGCCGACTATTCCCTTGACAAAAGCATATACGTGGTCGCAAGCGAGCAGAACCTGCACTTTGAGCAGCTTTTTACCATACTGGAGATGCTTGGGTATGAAAAATCCCTTTTTTACCATCTGAGCTACGGAATGGTTTACCTGCCAGAGGGCAGGATGAAAAGCAGGGAAGGGAAAGTGGTGGACGCAGATGACCTTATTGCAGAGCTAAGGGAAATGTCTCTGCGTGAGCTCAAGGGGCGCTATCCAAGGCTTAAATCCCGGGAGCTGGAACGCAGGGCAAGGATAATCAGCCTTGCAGCAATTAAGTTTCACATGCTAAAGACAGACCCTTCAAAGGACATGACGTTTAACCCCGAGGAGTCAATTGCCTTTGAGGGCGAAACCGGGCCTTACGTGCTTTACACGTATGCCAGAATTGCAAGCATACTGCGCAAGAATAAGAGCCCTGCTGCAGGAGCCCGGTTTTCCGACGTCAGCAACACTGAGAAGATGCTTGCATCCCGTGTGCTGGGGTTTGAAGGGGCAGTTACTGATGCATGCCGCAGCTACAAGCCCAGCATAATCTGCCGCAGCCTGCTCGATTTGTGCCAGCTCTTTAACGAGTATTACCACCAGACACCAATACTCAGGGCGCCCGGGAATGTGCGCATGGCGAGAATTCTTTTGGCTGTGTCAGTTCAGTCGGCAATCAGGCACGGCCTGAATGTGCTGGGAATCGAGCCGCTTGAGCAGATGTGAGAAGCGCGCAAAAAGCATAAAAACCCTGGGAAATCCTCTGACTCCAATGGATATTATTGCAGACCTGCACATCCACGGCAGATACTCACGGGGGTGTTCCACTGACCTTAACATAGGGAATCTGGAGAAGTACGCGAAGATTAAGGGAGTTGGGCTTCTTGGGACAGGGGATTTTACCCATCCGCTGTGGTTCAGGGAGCTAAGGGACAACCTGACCGAGGAAGGGACCGGATTTTTGCGCACAAAAGCGGGATTTCCCTTTGTGCTGCAGACCGAAATCAGCCTTATCTACACCCAGGGCAGGGGAAGAAAAGTGCACAACCTGGTGCTTGCTCCCGACTTTGCAACAGCAGAACAAATCACAGGGGCGCTTCTCAAGCACGGCAGGACTGACTACGACGGC
>CAZFZC010000166.1:0-2703 GCA_964523155.1 uncultured Methanosarcinales archaeon | reverse complement strand
GTTTCCTCGTGCTTTTCTTCGGCAGGTTGTTCTGCAGCCTCCTGCAAAGGATTGACTACAAGAAGACACTTATGGCAGTGATTGCGCTTGTAAGCGCACTTGTCTGCATCCTGACCGGCTTATGGGGGCTTCTTGTGCTTACGACTGCAACAGCCATAGGCCTTGTGCCTGCCATAGTCAAAACCGCACGCACGCATGCCATGGGCTGCCTCATGCTTCCTGTGATACTATACTTTATAGCATAATTCTTATAAACATCGCGGTTTGTCCTTTGCGCAATGGATGGGCTCAGGCAGTATTTCGGCGCTTTTGGCTTAGCCCATATTGCACTCTCAGGCGGGATTGACAGCACCCTTCTGTGCAGGGCGGCAGCTGATGCGCTTGGCACAAAGGCGCTTGCTGTAACAGTCGTGACAGAGTTCACATCCAAGCGCGATATTGCGTTTGCCAGGAGAGCAGCAGGGCTTGCAGGAATCCGGCACAGGCTCGTTCGGGCAAGCGTGCTTGGCACTGTGAAAAACAACCCAAAAGACCGGTGCTACCACTGCAAGAGGCTTGTCATGAGCCATCTGCCAAAACCGGGCTTTGACGGAACAAACGCAACAGACTCAGCCGAGCGGCCCGGAATCCGGGCGCTTTCTGAGCTTGGCATACGCTCGCCCTACAGGGAGCTTGGCATAACAAAAGCCAGGATTATAAGAACGTCAGAGAGCCTGGGGCTGCCGGTTCACCCCTCAAACAGCTGCCTTGCAACAAGAATACCTCACAACACACAGATAACCCGGGCTGTGTTGGCAGAGATTGAGAGAATCGAGGAAGAGCTCTTTTGCATGGGCTACGACAACGTGCGGGCGCGCTGGACAAAGGCGGGCTACGCCATTGTGTCCAGGGGAAAGCCCGTTAGCCCTGTTCACCTGGAAGAGCTTGGGAAAACCGCAAGGATTGCAAAATGAAACAGGCTGACATAGGGTTTGCAAAAATTGACCTTGAGCGCGAATCGCGAAAAGGCTTTTCTGAAGTCGTTTACTGCAAAAGCAAGACGCCTGCGCAGGTCAGGCGGATTTTCCTTGAGATGGCAAAGCACCATTCAACAGTGCTTGGCACAAAGGCTGCAGTAAAACACCACAAACTCCTACCTCAGGCAGACTATGACAAAACAAGCAGGCTGCTGTGGCTGCAAAAAAAAAAGCCAAGGCCAAAGGGCCTTGTGCTTGTTGTGAGCGCAGGGACGAGCGATCTGTCTGTTGCCGAGGAGGCTGCGCTCACAGCAGAGATAATGGGCTCAAGGGTGAAGCGCTTCTATGACTGCGGGGTTGCCGGGCTGCACAGGCTGACTGGAGTTGTGCCATGGATGCAGAAGTCTCGAGCGATTGTTGCTGTTGCAGGCATGGAAGGGGCGCTCCCGACAGTCATCGGCGGGCTGACAAGAACGCCTGTCATAGGCGTTCCGACAAGCATCGGATACGGGGCAAGCTACAAAGGGGTGTCTGCGCTCCTGACAATGCTCAACTCATGCGCTCCGGGCGTGTGCGTGGTAAACATTGACAACGGCTTTGGCGCAGGATACCTTGCGCATGTGATAAACACAAGATGATTCTACATTTCGACCTTACAAGGGGCGCTTCGGGCGACATGCTCTGTGCTGCAATGCTTGCAACAGGAGCCAGCCTGAAGAATTTGCAAAGGCAGCTTGCGCTTCTGCCGATTGAAGGCTACACTGTGCGTACAGAAAATGCTGTTGTGGGGAAAATGGGCTGCCTTCGTTTCATTGTCAAGGAAACACAAAAACAGAACCTTCGGACGTACGCCAGAATCAGGTCGGCAATTGAGAAAAGCAGGCTTGACGAAGAGGTCAAAAGGACAGCGCTAAAGGCGCTTTTGCTTCTTGCAGAGGCAGAGGCCCAGGTGCATGATGTGCGTGCAGAGGATGTGCATTTCCATGAGATAGGCGCAGTTGACACAATTGTTGACATTGTGTCGGCTGCTGTCCTTCTCAGGGAGATTGCCCCCTCAAAAATCACTGCAACGCCTGTATGCCTCGGCAGCGGGACAGTCAGCTTTTCGCACGGAACCTTCAGTGTTCCTGCGCCTGCTGCAAGGGTTCTCTCTTCAGGAATCCCAACCTTTCCAGGCGCCTGGAAAACTGAGCTTGCAACACCCACAGGGCTTGCGATTGTCCGGGCAGTGGTGCAAAAGTTTACTGAGAATGCGCAAGGCAAGCCTGTCAGGCAGGGATACGGCTGCGGAAGCAGGTCCAGCAGTGCGTTGCCAACATATGTTGCTGCTATTGTCTGCCGGGCGGGTGTTTGATACAGAATTCATCAAGATATGCCTTCACCCTAAAGGCACATCTTAGACTGTTTTTGGCAGCTGTTCTGAACTACCCCCCTGATGACGGAGTGTACAAGAGCTGCCGTGTGCATCGTGCAAGGGGCAGCATGATGCGGTAAAGAGTGTTTATTTTTGGGGTATTTAGAAAATGTGCTGCCCCTCCGAAGTGTGCAACATTTGTTGCCATGTGTTTTTTTATGGCAATAATTAGTTTTGCTGCCTGTCCTATGACGCCTGCTTCATTATACAGTTCAAGAGTGACAATATAATAGGGAATGCCATTTAGACCTCTGTCAAGCGAGTTTCTGATTTATGACGACATACCCCGCCGCAAGCGGTGGGGATGGAAATCATGACCAAGAACCCCACTGT
>CAZFZC010000165.1:0-2708 GCA_964523155.1 uncultured Methanosarcinales archaeon | reverse complement strand
TCAAACTCGCCTCCCTCGCCTGCGACATTCAGGCGATACTTCTCATGCAGCCTTACAAGAGAGTCCACGTCCTTGCTTGCGATGGGTCTGCCCAGCCATGATGCGTCAAGCCCCTGCGCAGCAACTGCTGTCATTATTATCTTGAAACCCTCTGAAAGAAGCTGTCGCATCTCGCTTTCCTGGTCAAGGTGCCACAAGGGCGAATGCATCTTGAGCCCGAGGCTTTCACAAACCCGAAGGATGCGGTTGCGCTGGTATGTCGAATAAAGGGCGCCTGTCACATCTCCATCTATCCTGTGCAGTTCTTTGGCCTGGACAAGTGCCTGCCTAAGGTCAGCAAGCTCATGTTCTTTCTTGCCCTCTGTTTCTGCCCATACAAGAGGGATGTGCAGTGACTCTGCCTGCAGTGAAACCAGGTCGATTGCTGGGGTATGGAACATGTAGGAATCAGGGTTCTTGCTCTTAAGGGTGATGAGGCAGTCAATCGTATAGTTCTGCCTGTGCATTACGTACATGGCATATAGGCTGTCCTTGCCGCCTGAAACTAGCGCTCCCAGCCTTTGGTTGCGGCCTGGACAGAACCCTTTGAGGTAGCCTGACTTGAGCCTATGGCCAGACCTCTTTGCGAGCTTATGGATGGCCCTGTCCACCCTGCTCCCGTACTGCGCGGCAGCCTTTTTCCTGCAGGCAAATTCCGCAGGAACGCCCATGTTCACTGCAGCCTTCCTGAGCACGGCTTTCTCAGTATCGTCCTCTATTTTGTATCTGGCCGGGATTTTTAGCGCGAACCTTACAAGGCCAAGGTCAAGGAACGGAACCCGAAGCTCAAGGCTGTTAAGCATTGAGACTGTGTCGTCCCTGTAGGTGTCGCGCTCGTACATTGCCAGAAGGCCAACCAGGCATTCCCTGTTTATATCCTGGGAATTCCTGTGCCGCTGGTAGCCTGCAAATATCTCCTCAGAGCCAAGCCCGCTCAGGATGACCCTGTAACCGTCTTTCGCTGCCTGCTCGCATGCAGCGTCAAGGACAACGCCAACCCCTGCCTTTGTCACGTTTGTGTCCTCAACTGCGGGTATCACGCGCTTGAGGCGCTCCTGCACGTCGTTAAGCCCAAGCCTGACAACCCTGTGGTCAAAGCCGAAGTGCCTGGCTGCCTTGCCTGCCCATACAAGGTCAGGGGCGTCCTGCATTCCCTGCGCGCAAAAGGCTGCTGTGTAGCAGGTGAAGCGCGCGCCAAGCTGCTGGCAGAGCAGGGCAATAAGCGTGCTGTCAATTCCGCCGGAAAAAAGCACTGCAACCCGTTTCTCAAGGCGCTTTCTTACGGCTTGAGTCAGCAGCCTTTGGACCTCATGCTGAATCTGCCGGCCTGTTTTTTTTGTCTCCTTTGGCAGGGAGAAGCGCCTTTTTATTCTTGCCAGCCTTCCCGCTGCAATGTCGTAAAGCAGGTATTGCCTCGGGCAAAGTTCTGCAATGCCAACGAACCCTGCTGCAAGAAGCGCCTTTTTCTCTGAGGCAAAAGCAAACCTGCTGCCTGTGCTGTAGAACAGCGGCTTAATCCCGAGAATGTCCCTGGCAAGCATGACAGTCTTGTCTTTGATGTGGCAGAACGCATAGTCTGCGTCAAGCATCCGCAGGGCGCGTGTGCCGCGCATGTCAAGGACCCTGAGCAGGAGCTCAGCATCGTTTCGTGCGCTGATTTTGTGTTCTGCGCAAAGCTCTTTCCAGTTGTAGACTTCGCAGTTTGCCGCCAGCCTGCCGTCTATTGGCTGCCTGAGGCTGCCGACAACCGAATGCAGAAGGTGGCCGATTGCGTAGCTGCCCTGGTTCTGCAGGCTGTCAACGCTTTTTGCATACACTGTTTTCGTGTCAGTTGCAAGCCCGCAGCCGTCCCTGCCCCTGTGGGCCATGGCATGCATTGCCTTTTTCAGCAGTCCCACGCTGCCTCTGCCTGCAAAAACCCCTGCTATGCCGCACATGGCGCCTGTGAAAGAAACCCTATTTATATGTGTTGCTGGGATATCTGGAGAGTCCGGCTGTCTGCAGCGATGCTCTTCTCAGCTGCGCCAAGGAGGATGTCAATCGCCTGGCCAATTATCAGCCCTGCGGCAAGGCGGCTGCCCACTGTATCGCAGCTTGAGCCGGAAGATGCGCCTATCTGGATCCTGCTGTCTGCTGTTCCTGCCCTGATGACAGGCAGTTTCCTGCGGTGGAAGCTACGCTCAAGCGCCGGGCTTGCGGCAAAGTCAATGATGAGGCTGCTCTGGGGCAAGGGGTCCAGAAAATCCTGGATGTGGCTGCTTACGCAGACAGATGAGTTTGCCTGCCTGAGCAGCTCGTACATGGCTGCCGGCCGCGCCCTGCCGATGTCAGCCTGCCGGTATATTCCTGTCCTGACGTCATCTGCTGTGACTTTTCCCGTGTCATACAGTGCCACGCTTCCGACGCCTGCCCTGGCAAGCATGCCTGCCACAACCGAGCCAGGGCCGCCAAGCCCGACAACAGAGACGCTTTTCTTGCAGAGCAGTTCCTGGCCCTTTTTGCCAAGCCATTTCTCCTGCACTGCGTATCTGTCCATGGAATCCTGCATAGTGTAGGTTTTCGGGAAGCACGGAACACTGCCCAAGTCAGCTGTCTCATTCACCCACACACCCCTGTGCAAAGAGCCATGGTGCATTATCAGGTCAGTCACAGCCAGGGTTGTTATGACT
>CAZFZC010000164.1:0-2742 GCA_964523155.1 uncultured Methanosarcinales archaeon | reverse complement strand
CCATATACCTGCTCCTGGTAGTCAGCACCCTTCTCGTTCAGCCTCAACATCAGGGACTTCCGGTCCTTTGGCAAAAACTCCCTGTCAAGCTCCTCCTGCCTGGACCGCTCTTTCCTGCGGGGCTTTTTTGGCTCTGCCCTGTAGCTTTGCAGAAACCTTCCCACTGTGTAGCGCTCGAGCGGGCCATGGCTGTAGTCCATGTAACGCGTAATTATATCTCTTAATTCAGAGAGGCAGCGCTTCCTGCCAACAGATGAGGCAACCCTTGAGAATAGTCCGGTATCCTTCTGCCCGTCTGCTTGCTTTGCCTCTGCCAGGCTTAATGCAAGGACCCTGTAAAACTCGTTGTTTACCCTGGAAAGCTTCTTGTCGTGTGCTCTGTAATCCTTTGGGCTGTTGAAAAACCTTGTGCCCGGCGCATAGAGCGCCTTTGCCCCGTATTTGTCAAGGAACCCAAACTGCAGCCCGTCTGTGCCCCTGCCGTCATAAAGCTTCAGCAGAACCTCTTCCAGTCCTCCCAGAAGCCCGCTTCCTTCCGGGTAGCTGGCAATCTCCTCTGTCCTTTTTCCGGCAGTTTTTTCAAGCACAAATCCCCTTCCCTTGCGGGCAGCAAACAGCTCGTACGGGCCGTGGCGGCCCCGGAGATAGCCATCACCAGCACTTATGCATTCCTCGCCTGAGCGTGCAAGAAATACAGCTCCCCTGGCGGTCCTGGCAGCATAAAATTCCATAGCCATTCAATAAGTCTGGCTTTAATTAGCGCCTTGCGCCTGTTTTTCCGCAATATTTTCCGGAGAAGCGAAAATTGCAGGAATCCTAAAAGCAATTTTGCATCAGGAATCTCTTACTACAGAATTTTTCCGGAATCAACAGAAATTCAAAGTTGCATGCCTTCCCGCTTGATTTCCTCGACAATCCAGTGCTCGTCAATCCTTTTGCACAAGGGCGAAAGCTCATCAAGCATCCTGTGCATGGCTGACAAATCCGGAAAAATCGCCTCGAAGGAATAGTCTGCGTTTCCCGAAAGCTCGTGCACTGTGTTTGCATTTGGGTTTTCTGCAAGGAACGAAAGAAGTTTCTTTTTTTCCTTAGCTTTTACGACCATGAACGAGCGCATGCAGTAGCCAAGCTTTTCAAAGTCAGGGACTGTTGTGTACTTTATGATACAATTTTTCTCAAGAGCCCTAAGCCGTGAGAATACTGTTGCTGCGGAAATCCCTGTTGCCTGCGCAATTTCCCTCAGGCTTGCCCTGCTGTTTCTGCGAAGCTCGTTAAGGATTTGCCGGTCCCTGTGCTCCATGTATTATCAAAGTAACCTTGGGTTTTATAACATTTCACAAGAAAAAAATGAAGGATTTTCATGCTGGTTCAGACCATTTTCAGATGTCCTGTTATTTTGTCCAGGGCTGCGGAATTTTCAGGCCCGAGCCCTGCACAGGTCACGGTCCCTGGAGGGACTGCTGTCAGTCCCGCGTCTCTTATCCTGCAGCAGGTTATTTTCGACTTTGCCGCAAGCCGGGTAAGGGACTCAAGCTCCCTTTGGTCACTAACCTTGAGCACCACTTTTTTCATGCCCTGGCTGCGCCATTCTGAGACTTTGCGGGCCGGGCATTTAAGAACACACTCAACACTTGCATGGGCTGCCTGAACCGCAAGCTTGCCCTTGGCAAGCCTGAGGTCCGAGCGGACAAGTATTACCTGCTTGAGTTCAGATTGCTGCATTTCTACCTTTTTGAGCCCATGCGCTGCACCATGCGCAAAAGCTCGGCAGGCAGGGCGTATATCACAGTGTGGCTCTTGTCTGAAGACAGGTCATTTATGCTGTGCAGTGTCCTCAGGTGCAGGGCCCCCGGTGTTTTGGCAAGCCGAATCGCGGCTTTTGCCATATTTGTGGCAGCTGCAACCTCGCCTTCTGCCTTGATTATCACTGCCCGCTTCTCCCGCTCGGCTTCAGCCTCCTTGGCCATGACCCTCTTCATTTCCTCATGAAGCTCAATGTGCTTAAGCTCAACACTGCTGACCTTAATTCCCCAGGGGTCTGTGTCCCTATCAACCAAATCCTTTATGCGCTTGGAGACAGCATCCCTTTGGCCCAGAATCTGGTCCAGGGTTGCCTCGCCGACAACATCGCGCATGGTTGTCTGGGCAAGCTGGCTTATTGCATACTGGAAATCCTCAACCTCAAGCACTGCCTTCTGGGCTGCAGAAACCATATAGTACAAAACTGCATTGACATTAACTGAAACATTGTCCTTGGTGATGCAGTCCTGCTCAGGGACATCCACAACCTTGGTGCGAAGGTCAATGCGTTCCCAGCTCTGGATGACTGGGAAGACAAAGCGAAGGCCCGGGCTCATAATTCCGGTGTAGCGCCCGAACGTAAACTTCACGCCCCGCTCGTATTCGTTCACAACCTTTAGGCCAAAGACAAGCAAAAGGACTGCCACAGAAACAAGCAGGATGCCTGCGCCAATGCCAGAGAGGCCAAGAAGCTCTAAAATCATGCTTTCCACCCCGCTTTTTCTACAGCATTTATGGCCTCTATTGGAACAGCAAACACTATGGTGTTTGACTGGTCGCTGCTGGTATCATTAAGTGTCTGCAGAGTCCGCAGGTGCATTGCACCGTCAGCTTTTGCCATGATGCCTGCAGCCTTGCTGACATTTTCTGAAGCAGTGAGCTCGCCCTCTGCCTTGATTATCACTGCCCGCTTCTCCCGCTCGGCTTCAGCCTCCTTGGCCA
>CAZFZC010000163.1:590-2788 GCA_964523155.1 uncultured Methanosarcinales archaeon | reverse complement strand
TCTGGGCCTGTAGCTTAGCCTGGTGGAGCGCCGCTCTTATATGGGTGCGTTTCAGTCAAACGCCGCTTAGGCAAAGCGGTGGTCGGGGGTTCAAATCCCCTCAGGCCCATGAGCATGCAGGGGCCCTTTGGGCCCATGTCTGCTTCAAAAAACATTTAAAGTCTGCTGCTGGCAGCTGTTGAATGAGCGCAAAAAAACTGGCAGTCATCGGCATGGTTCTTTCCCTGCTGTTCTTTGTGCCCCTAAGCCCTGTTGCCGGCCTGACTCTAAGCATTATTTCGCTTGTTAAGTACAAAAAGCAGGAGGACAAGAAGGGCATGCCTTTAGCCGTTGTGGGTCTTGTGGCAGGCACAATGTTTCTGCTCCTTCAGATGTTTGTTGCCCTGACAGCTTTCTTGGCTTTCGTATTCGCAGGGGACATTACCAGGACAATGGATATGAGTTTTCCCGAGAAAATTGCGCACTGCGGGAGCCTGGATGCAGGCCTTCGAAAGGACGTGTGCCTGAGCAGCATTCTCTATATGCACAGCAACCAGACATTTCCTGATGATTTCTGCAGCAGCTTTTCAAACGCAGACCTGGGGGATGAGTGCAGGGCCGTTGTCTTGGGTGATATCAAAGAGTGCGACAGGATTAGCAACCTGCAGGTAAGGCAGAGATGCAGGGATATCCTGCAAATTGAACAGACGCCATAAGCGCCTGATTGTCTTTTGAGAGCATAACCACGGCTTTTTTGCGTTTTCTGCATTTTGGAATGTTTCTTATAATTAAAATAGAAGGCATGCGACGGCCGGGATTTGAACCCGGATTACCACCGGTCTGGCCTGTCTGCATATCAGCAGATAGGTTGGCAGGGTAGTGTCCTAGCCATTAGACTACCGTCGCGCAAGGCCCAAAGGAAAACCCCTTTTATATAAAAGTTGCGGTGGCCTGTCCTTTGCTGTTTCAACAAGAGGCGGCAGATTATATTCAGTCAAGCTGACCGGTGCAGAGTTGAGGAGGCTCACATAGATGTGCTCGAGCAGCCTGGGAGAATCCTGGTACATGCTTACTGCCAGCTCTGGTTTTCTGAACGGTCCGAACAGCAGCCGATTGTAAAAGAAGATATTGAGCCAGTAGGGGCCTTCGCGGACATCTGAGAGATATGTTGCGCTTTTCATCACCTGTTCACTGCTTCTGTAGACTATAAAATGTATGTCAGAGACCATCTCATGAAGTGTGCCTTCCGCATCAATTGCCTGACTTATCTTCTCTGTAAGCCCTTTCAGACTGTCCACTGCCTGGGCACACCTGTCGCGTAAAGGACCCTTATGCTCTCTTCCGTAGTATAGAAAGGCCGCATCCATGGGCTGACCTGCCAGCTCGAAGAAAAGCTCATTGCTGTCTGAGAAAATGAAGCGCATGACCGGGTGGTCAAGCGTGAGTGAAGGTACAAAGTCCTGTACCGGGCCTATCTTATACTTTGCGCAAAGAGCCAGCCTGTAGCCGAATTTGCAGTAGACCTCGTTTCTTTCGCTCTCGTCCTGGCACGCTGCTCCTATTATATACCCGGGCATGTCTTCGTGACGCAGCCTGGGTGTCTGGAATGCTATGTCTGGCCTTAACCCGTCTACCAGAAAACGCGGTGCACTGAATTGTGCATATATAGCTGAATACAGCAGGCTCTGCTGCTTGGTTCCAGCTAACGAAGGCGCGAATTCGATTTCCCTGGCAAATTCGCCATCATCCATGCAAAGGTCATCTTGCCCTGCAAAAGAACTGAGAAGCGCTACTGTTGGAACTGAGTCATATATTGAGTCGACTGGCGCAAAGTCTGTAATTTTTTTGCGTGGCCTTTGAAACTTTGGCCCCTCTGCCATGTATGTAAAGTGAAATGCCCAGCCGTTCTTGCACAGCCCCCTTGGGTTGAGCCCTTCTATTTTTTTCTCCAGACTTACAGGCATCTTTTGGAGGGGTGTTTCCTCTCAGATATATAAAATATGCTTGTTTTATCTACTATTAAGTAGTCTTGATAAGAATGGGGGTCTTGATAAGAATGGGCCCAGCCGGATTTTCATTGCCTCCCGGGCGATATTGAACCGGCGACCTCCGCCGTGTGAAGGCGATGTCATAGCCGCTAGACCATGGGCCCGCTCTGATGGGCCCGACCGGACTCGAACCGGTGATCTACGCCTTGCTTAGGCCGACCCTGCGGCCCT
>CAZFZC010000163.1:0-580 GCA_964523155.1 uncultured Methanosarcinales archaeon | reverse complement strand
GTCCGGGTGTTCTTATGGTGCTCTCACAAAGTCTTCCATTAACTATTTAAAGGGGGGAAATTGTTAGATGGTCATGCAGGAAAAGCTCTTTGCAATGCTTTTTGAGAATGACGAGGTTACATGGCAGTCCATGATTTACGAGCTTGTCAGGACTGAGCAGATGGACCCGTGGGACATTGACGTTACTGTGCTTTCGCATAGGTTTCTTGACATGGTTGGCAAGCTTAAGAAGCTGGACTTCCGGGTATCGGGCAAGATAGTGCTTGCAGCGGCAATCCTTGTCAGGCTTAAGTCCAACAGGCTTCTCGCCGAGGACCTTGGCAACCTGAACAGGTTGATTGCAATGAGCGAAGAGCCTGATGAGGAATTTTTCGAGGAGCCCAGCGAAGACTACTCTGCAGCTGTTGACAGGGACAAGTTCAGGCTGATTCCCAGGACACCTCAGCCCAGGAAACGCAAGGTGAGTGTCTTTGACCTTGTGGAGGCGCTCCAGCAGGCGCTTGAGGTCAAGAAAAGGCGCGCAAGGCTGCACATACCTGACGTGCAGGTCAGCGTGCCCCAGAACACAAAGGACATATCA
>CAZFZC010000162.1:1103-2809 GCA_964523155.1 uncultured Methanosarcinales archaeon | reverse complement strand
CAACCAAGCACGAGTCTAGGGCAGGCGTTAAGAGCCTATGTGTCCATGCGCCAGGCAACTGGGGTCCTGCTACGCATGGCGGCCTGCCGCGGAAACTGTGCACTGCGCCTGCCCAGTATATGAAGGCGGCAATCAAAATTTTGCAGGAAAAGGCCCAGAACACCGGCTTTGAGGTGACAAGGGAGCAGACCCACCACGGCCCCTATGTAGGAAAACCGGCAATGTTCATTGAAATCGGAAGCAGCATGGCAGAATGGAACAGCCCGGTGGCTGCAGGGATTGCTGCCCAAACCATTCTGGAGCTCACCCGACAAAACCCTGGGCACGATGCTGCAGTTGTCCTTGGCGGCGGCCATTACAGCCACGCTGCGAACAGGACTGACCTTAAGTCAGACTATGCTGCAGGCCATGTGTGCGCCAAGCACTGCCTCGCCCACCTTGACGAGCAAATGCTAATGCAGGCTGTCTGCTCCACTACAGGCAGGGTTAAGTGCATAATTCTCGACTGGAAGGGCCTTGGCACTGAGAAGGGCAGGGTAATAGAACTGGCTGAAAAAACAGGACTTAGGGTCCTAAGAAGCAGCGATTTATGATTTTGGCTTTTCTTCCTTTTTCTCTTCAGCAGGCAGGACCTCCTCGATTATGACAGAAGGAATCTCGGCTTCCTCCATTGCCTTCTTTATCTCCTTTCGGTCCTTGCCCTGCATGGCTGCCAGTATTTCCTTGGCCTTTTTCTCATATGAGGCACGCTTGGCCTCCAGCTCTTCCTTCAGGCGTTTTTTCTCCTCTTCAACTTCCCGTAGCTCCTCGGCACTCAGCTCAGTCTTTCCCTTTATTATCTCGTCAGTAAACTCGCCCGCGGCAATCATCCTGAATACTTCCTCTGGGTCCTTGCCCTCAACAAAAACGCCCATGCTCTTGCACGTGCCTATAATCTCCCTAACCTTCATAACACTGTCCTTTCCTGTAAGGCTGTCAGACTTCATCTTTGCAATCTTGATAACCTGCTCAATCTTTAGGTCTGCAACATGCTCTTCCCCCGGCCTTTGTGCGCCCTTATCAATTCCTGCCTCTTTCATGATGAGCGCCGACGCAGGGGGAGTCCCGACAGAAATGGCAAAGTCCTTTGTGTCCCTGTCCACAGTAACCTTCACCGGCACTTTCATGCCCTTGAAATCTGCGGTTTTCTCGTTTATCTGCCCGACAACCTGGCTTATGTTAACCCCTATGGGGCCGAGGGCAGGGCCAAGAGGGGGCGCAGCAGTCGCTTTTCCCCCTTCCACAAGAACCTCTATTGTTTCTTTTGCCATTTTTACTACAGAATCAGCTCCTACTTTATAAAGTTAACCTGCACTGTCGCTACCCTCGTCACTGTCCCTGCGGATAACCTTAATCGCGTCAAACCTCAGGGTTATCGGTATCGGAACTGCAGCCTCCAGAAGCTCGACAATGACCTCCTCTTTTGCCTTGTCAACCCTTGTGACCTTGCATTTCTCCCTTTTAAACGGGCCGCTTATGATTTCTGCTATGTCGTTCTTCTGGATGTTTACCTCGCGCTTGACCTGCTCAAGCATGTGCTCAATCTCCTTGTAGCCAACCTCTTTTTGCAGAATGCCCCTTGCGTAGGGGACGTTGTATGCAGCGGCCTCTGCCTCGCTTTTCCTTGATGCTTCAATAAAGATATAGCTGCGCATGCCATGCGGCCG
>CAZFZC010000162.1:0-1093 GCA_964523155.1 uncultured Methanosarcinales archaeon | reverse complement strand
AACCAAGCTGTAAACCTCCAGGCCCTTCTTCTGGACATTGGAGACTACGAAATCCATAACCTGGTCCTCACGGTTAGCCGTGGTTCTCAGGGCATAGATGTGCGAAGTTTTCTCAGCTTCCGTTTTCATCTCAGAATCTCCCTTGACATTTGAATGATAAATCCCACAGCGCCGATAATTGCCATTCCTAGGGCTGAGACCTTCACAATAGCCTTAAACTCAGGGCCTGTGGGCTTCTTTGTTACCCTAAGTACCCTTGCCCATTCATTCAGCGTTGCCTTAATGTTCATGTTAGTCAACAAATTCTATCCCAAGATCCTGTTCTATCTCTTCCTTGGTCTGCTTTGCCTTAGTTCGCGTCCTGCCGAGAATCTGGCTGCTCTTAACCCCGGTAATTATCAGCATTGCGCGTATGCTGCTTGCCATGTCCTCGCTTATCTGCGCCCCCCAGATTATCCTTGCGTCCTCGTCCAGCCTGTTTGATACAGTCTCAACAACGCGCCTTGCCTCCTCCAGGGTCATGTCTGTTCCGCCTATCACATTTATCAGTGCGCCGTTTGCGCCTGCAATGTCAACATCAAGCAGCGGGTTGGATATTGCCTTCTCAACTGCCTCAATTGCCCTGTTCTCTGTATCGCTCTCCCCGACTCCAATGAGGGCCACGCCGCCTTTTCCCATGACTGCGCGGATGTCCGCAAAGTCCAGGTTAACAAGGCCCGCCTTGGTGACCAGTTCAGCAATGCCTTTGACTGCATTCGTCAGGATTTCGTCAGCCACCTTAAACGCTGTCTGCATGGGCAACTCCGGCGCCAGCTCAAGAAGCTTGTCGTTTGGTATAACTATAAGGGTATCTACAATGGCTTCGAGCTTTTCCAGCCCGACTATTGCGTTTTCATACCTGCGCATGCCCTCCATTGTAAAGGGTATTGTCACTATGGCAACTGTAAGTGCACCAACCTTCTTTGCCATCTCAGCGATAACAGGTGCGCTTCCTGTCCCGGTTCCGCCGCCAAGGCCGCAGGTGATAAACACCATATCTGCGCCGCCCAGAGCCTCTTTTATCTCGTGCTCGCTCTCCCTGGCCGCGTCCTCG
>CAZFZC010000161.1:0-2814 GCA_964523155.1 uncultured Methanosarcinales archaeon | reverse complement strand
GGCTTACTGATGATGAGGAATATGAGCTTGGAACCGACCCGAACAACCCGGATACAGACGGAGATGGTGTCAGTGACGGTGAGGAGGTCAGGCGCGGAACAGACCCTCTGGTGGCAGATGCTGGCGGGCAGCGGGATAATAAAGAGGAGGCAGGTGCTGATTTTTCGCTTG
This sequence comes from uncultured Methanosarcinales archaeon, assembly GCA_964523155.1. Taxonomy (GTDB): domain Archaea; phylum Nanobdellota; class Nanobdellia; order Woesearchaeales; family DSVV01; genus CAYXZQ01. The sequence goes on along the minus strand of CAZFZC010000161.1, from coordinate 2,643 downwards.
CATGGCTCCTGGCAATCATTGTTCTTCTGGCAGGCATGGCCCTGTTTTTGTATTACAGAAGCAGCTACAGGCACAGCAGGCCCAGGGAGCAGAAGCAGCCATACCAGCCGTCTGCTGCCCCGCCAGCAGGTCGAATTGCGGCCCGGCCAAGGATTGCAAGAAAAAAGCTTGCAAGCTCAGCTATCCGCAAAGACTACGAAAAATGGGTTAACAGTAAATTTGAAGTGGAAAAAAACCAAAAGAGGTGAAAAGGTGGGGCCAAGGGTTTTCTTCCACTGAATACAGGTCCGTGCCTGTTTTATATATCGGTTGTTAAGCCCCCCTACAGAACAAAGCTGCACAAAATTTAAAAACAGCCTGTCACACCTCTGTGGTGAAGAATGGGTTTTGTGTACGGGCCAGGATGGTTTTACGGAATGGATGCTTCTTTTGAGGTAGTTGCAATGCTTGTCACTGCCCTGATAGGCTTATACAGCTTCAGGGTGTTTCTGCTTACAAAGCTTCGCAGGTATGTCTATTTCACGCTTGCCTTTCTGTCACTATCGGCGTCCTACTTCATCCGGTCTGTTGCTGATTTTGTCGTGTACACGCACCTGACCAAGAGAATACCCAATGTAATTGCAGCGGTTTCAGGCGTTGTCGAGCTGCCTTCGCTGTACTCGTGGGCCTACCTGGCATACCTGTTCCTTGGCATAGGGGGCTTTCTGATACTTGCTGCAGTCTATATGCGGATAAAAAACCTCATGACAATTTCGCTTCTGTTTTTGCTTGTTGTTGTGCTCGCCTACATCAGCCAGAGCAGGCACATTGCATTTCACCTGGCCGCAGGCGCGATGCTTTTTTTTATAGTTCTGCACCATGTAAGAAACCATTCCAGGAAACGGACATTTACTTCATTTCTGGTACTCTATTCAATGGCGTGCCTGTTTGTTGCGCAGGTGTTCTTCATGCTTCTTGGCATTGATGCGGTATACTATGCGGTGGGGCACGTCCTGCAGCTTGTGGGGTTTGTCCTTCTCCTTGCAAACATGGTGGTAATATTTCGAAAGGGGTAATATGAAAGAGAAACGGGGCCGGCTGGAAATCATATATGACATTCTTGTAGCAATGCAGAGGAAGCAGGGAAGGATTAAGCCCACCCATCTTCTCTACAAGTCTAACCTGTCCTACCAGAGGATGAATGCCTATGTGGACGAGCTGATAAAAAAGGGTTTTGTTGAAAAGGACTTTGACGACAGGAACAAGTACTTCATACTGACTGACAAGGGATACACTTTTCTGAGCGAGTTCCGCAGGATAAGGGAATTCTCAGAAAGCTTTGGAATCTAGAATTGCACAGGGCTGCAGTTGCTGCAGAGTGCTTGCTGGCCTGAAAGGGAAAAATTCAATTGGGGGGCAGAAGGCGCACGGCTGGCCTGTGTGCCGTGGCTGTTCCTTTGGCCTGCAACGCAGCGAAAACAATAAATATACAGGCGCGCTGATGTTTTCTGTGGTAAGTGTTGATGAAAAGCCCTGCAAGGTGCGAATAGCGATTGTTGGTGTCTCAAACACAAGGAGCCTTGAGACAGACTACTGTGGGGCCCAGATACGCGAGCTTGCAAAAGGCCACGACATCATAGAGCACATAGTTGTTCGCAGCGACAAGGCAATAATAAGCAACACAGTAAAATATCTTCTGCAGAGCGTGACAAATCCTGTTGAGGCAATTATTGTGACTGGTGGGACAGGGCCCACGAGAAAAGACGTCCTTGTTGGCGCGGTCAGGCCGATGCTTGAGAAGGAATTTCCTGAGTTTGGTGCAATCCTGTCTCTGAGGCTGTTCCAGAGCATTGGAGCAGGCGCACATTACATTGGCTCCGTTGCAGGGGTATCGCGCAGCCGCGTTATCTACTGCCTGCCTGACAACCCGGAAATTTGCGCGCTGGCAATGCAGGAACTTATTCTCCCGGAAATATCTGGCATTGTCAGAAGCCTTAAGGCAGAGTGGGACTAGATTATCCTTATTAGGCGCGCCACAAGCCTGCTTTTCCTTATGGTCACCTGCCGGCCCGGGCGAAGGGTCCGTGTTTTCGGGTTGTTGTCTGCTGCAAAATCAGCCATATGCCGGAGAAGGCTGAATCGCACCACGGAATTCTCATGCAAAACCATGTGCTCAGCCTTGCTTGTCGTTGAAGGCAAGCCCTATTCCCTCATGAAAAGTTTTCCTGGCGATTGAGCTGAAATACCCGCTTGAGCCAAAGGGAGTTGCAGCAACAATCCCGTCCCCGATAAAGTCCCCAGCCACCCTCTTGTCAATCTGTACCCTGAAGCGTATGGCGTGGATGCACTCCCTGTTTCGTATGACAAAATCGTTTGTGGCAGTAAGCTTTCTTCCCCCAACCACTGCCTCAAGCTTGATGTTTTCAATAACCTTGTAGCTTTTCAGGTGCAGCTTCAAAAACAGCTCATCAAACTCAAGCCTGCTGCATTTCTGGCAGATGCTCTGGTCCCTTATCAGGAGCTTTGGGATTCCCGGGTATTCCCTTTCACTGTAAAGGTATGTCCCGTCGCCCCCAACAGAAACAACAAAATCCGGCCTTTTTGCCGGCTCAAAGCCGAGCCTGCGCAGGCTGGCTGCAAGGCTTGAAACGCTTGACTTGTTCT
>CAZFZC010000160.1:0-2833 GCA_964523155.1 uncultured Methanosarcinales archaeon | reverse complement strand
CGAATGGTCAACCCACCTCGGTGTCAACGGACGAAACCATTGGCCGCAACAGCCTATGCACAGGTCACAATGCCAGCATCACTTCCCGGCAGCCTGCTTTCTCTGGCATTCGCTGCATATGTACTGCGATTTGCCGTTGGATTTAACCATAGTTCCCATAAGCTTGCCAAGAAAAGTCTTCCGGATTGTGTTTCTGCAGATGTCGCATTTCATTAAAAAAGAAAAAAAAGAACGAGTATTAAAACCTTATCGTTTTTTCTTGGCCGGCTTCTTTGCGGCCTTCTTCTTGGCCGGTTTTTTTGCAGCCTTCTTCTTAGCCGGCTTCTTTGCGGCCTTCTTCTTGGCTGGCTTTTTCTTCACAGCCTTCTTGGCCGGCTTCTTTTTTGCAACTTTTTTCTTCGGTATTTCGACCACCTCTGTTGTTCCACAGAAAATAATTCTGCTTGCCAAATTCCTGAAACTAATCATATATAAATGTTTTGCAAAACCAAACGCATTTTGCGCAAAAACAACAGTTATTCACTTACCGCTGCGCCAGCTGTTTTCTTTTGTCGACGTCATCTGCAAAAATTGCGCTTCCTATGCGAACCATTGTGCTTCCTTCCTCAACTGCCGCAACATAGTCGTTTGACATCCCCATTGAAAGCTCCCTTAGCCCAAGCGCACCCTGAAGCCTGCGCATTTCTCTGAAATACTGCCTGGCCTCATCAGGATTAACATACGGCGCGACAGTCATAAGCCCGACGACAGAAAGGTTTGCAAGCTGCAGGAGCTTGTCATAAAATGTTTCGGTTTCTTCAGGCGCAATACCGTGCTTCTGCTCTTCGCCTGACACATTAACCTCTATCATCACAGGCATTGTCCGCTCTGCCCTGCTGTTTATTTCCCTGGCAAGCCTGAGCCTGTCCACACTCTGTATCACGTCAAAGTACCTTACTGCGTGCCTCACCTTGTTTGTCTGAAGGTATCCGATGAAATGCTTTTCCGCAGGAAGCAGCCTGGGAAACTTGGAGACAGCGTCCTGCATCCTGTTCTCGCCTATCAGGCGAATGCCGGCTGAGATTGCCTCATTTATCTGCGCAGGCTGTGCGTTTTTGGTTGCTGCGAGAATCCTGACCTCCCGCCCGCCCGACGCCTTATCAATTCTTGTCCTGATATCGGCTATGTTCTGGGCTATCATCCTGCCTGATAATTCGCAAAGATTTATATATGTAGCTGCACGAACACAGCACATGTACGATGAAGAAGATGAGGACATGAGCCGGGAAGAAGAGTAAGCATTAAAAACACCCTCGAATTCTTTGCACCCATGGCACGGATTGCAGTAGTCAGGAAAGACCGGTGCAACAGCCAGGGCTGCGGCGGGTTCCTGTGCGCAAAGCTCTGCCCGATAAACCGCACCGGGAAAGAATGCATCATTAAGGGCGCAGACAACAAGCCGGTAATAGACGAAGTCCTCTGCACCGGCTGCGGAATCTGTCAGAACCGCTGCCCTTTTGAGGCAATATCAATAATTAACCTTCCGCAGGAGCTCAGCCGTGCGCCCATACACAGGTACGGCGCAAACGGTTTCGCGCTGTACTCGCTGCCCATGCCGCTTTTCGGCAGGGTTGTGGGGGTTCTCGGCAGAAACGGCATTGGCAAGTCCACTGCAGTCAAGATCCTTGCCCAGGTCCTGGCGGCAAACCTGGGAAGGGAAAAGGCTGAAATTGACGAGCTGATTGCTATGTTCAGGGGGACTGAAATGCAGGTGTTCCTGGAGAAAGTCAGGAAAGGCGAAATTAAGGTTGCCTACAAGCCCCAGAACATTGACGCGGGCAGGGCGCAGGGAATTGTCGGCGAGCTGTTAAGAAAGGTTGACGAGAAGGGCGAGCTTGCATCTGTTGCAGACAAACTGAACATAGGTGGCATCCTGAAAAGCGATGTCCAGAGCCTCTCCGGCGGGGAAATGCAGCGTGTGGCAATCGCCGCAACTGTCCTTAAGAAGGCAAATGTGTATATTTTTGACGAGCCAACATCATACCTGGACATAAAGCAGCGGCTTATCGTGTCCAGATTCATAAAAGGCCTGGCAGACGCGGACACGGCTGTCGTTGCAATTGAGCACGACCTGGTTGCCCTTGACTACATGGCTGACATTGTGCATATCATGTACGGCAGGGAGGGTGCCTACGGAATTGTGTCGCTTCAAAAGAACGCAAGGGCGGGAATTAACGCGTACCTTGACGGGTTTCTCAGGGAAGAGAACGTGCGGTTCCGCGGCGAGAAGATACGCTTTGAGGTGCAGGCGCCTGAAAAAAGAAAAGCAGGGCCGCCCCTTTTTTCATGGCCGGCATTCGGGAAAAGCCTGGGGAGGTTCACCCTCCATGCAGAGCCCGGCAGCATAAGCGGGCATGAGACAGTCGGCGTCCTGGGCGAAAACGCAACCGGCAAGACCACGTTTGTCAAAATCCTTGCAGGCGCCCTTTCCCCTGACGGCTCATCCCTAAAAACAAGCGTGAGCGTGTCATACAAGCCCCAGTACCTCAAGGCAGCAGACACCCTTGCCGCAGAGTACCTTGCCGGTACTGTTGAAAAATACCAGACGGACCTTGTAAGGCCGCTTGGGCTTGGGCCACTGCTGACAAAAAAGCTCTCTGAGCTTTCAGGCGGCGAGCTGCAAAGGGTTGAAATCGCAAAGGCGCTTTCGCAGGAGAGGCAGCTCGTCCTGCTTGATGAGCCAAGCGCCTATCTTGACGTCGAGCAGCGCCTCATGATATCAAGGGTCATCAAGAACTTTGCATACTCGCGCGGGTTTTCTGTGCTGGTGGTAGACCACGACCTGGTTTTCCTT
>CAZFZC010000159.1:0-2855 GCA_964523155.1 uncultured Methanosarcinales archaeon | reverse complement strand
GGCATCACTGCCCGAGCATTCAAAGGTCCAGGTCAGGGAAATCCTGAAGAGCACTCTGGGGTTTTGAATTTGAGGGAGATTATTGCAGAACTGATGAAAAAGGGCGTTCTTGCCAGCGACGATATGCTGGGATGCGAGGACGCCCACAGGCTTGCCGGGCTTAAATATCCCAGGGATTTTCTGCATCTTTCAAATGATTCGCGCATGCTTCTTGAAAGCGGGCACACAGACACCAACTGGCAGCAGATGGAGCGCTTCAGGGCAGAAAAGGAAAAGCACGGCGCACATGGCCCGTACGGGCGGTTCATTGAATGTCTGGAGGTCAGGCAAAGCTGCCGGCAGCAACCGAAGGTCGTTTTCAGCTATGATAAGCCGGTAGAAAGCAAGGACGTAACTGATTTTGTCAGGTATTACAACGCGCGCTACAGGCAGACAGAGCAGATACTGCGCAACAGGCCGGAGCTTTTGGGCCTGAGCTCAATTGCCAGGGTGAACCAGAAGCGCGACCGCGAGGCAGTATCTGTTATCGGAATGGTTATGGAAAAGGGCACAACACCAAGCGGACATATTATGCTGGATGTCGAAGACACGACAGGTGCCGCAAGGGTTCTCGTGTCAAACAGCAAGCCGGAAGCATTCGATGCGGCAAGGAACCTGGTCCATGACGAGGTGGTGGGCATCCACGGCACATGCGGCGACAGGATTATCTTCTGCGACCGCCTGGTTTACCCGGACATACCTACGGGCAAGGAGCTCAAAAGGGCGCCCAGCGAAAGCTATGCTGCATTCCTTTCAGATTTGCACGTGGGCTCTTTTCATTTCCTGCGCAAGGAGTTCGAAAAATTCCTGGGGTTTCTCAACGGCGAAGTGGGCAACGCAGAGCACAGGGAAATTGTGGAAAAGCTCAAGTACATTTTCATTGTGGGCGACCTTGTGGCCGGTGTTGGTGTTTATCCGGGCCAGGAAAACGAGCTCGACATCAAGGACATTTACAGGCAGCACGAGGAATGCGCAGAGCTGCTCGGCCGCATCCCAAAGAACATGCACATCATACTCTGTCCCGGCAACCATGACAGCACGCGCCTGAGCGAGCCCCAGCAGGCGTTTGCAAGGGAGTTTGCAGGTCCGCTGTACAGCCTGCCAAACGCCACAATTGTCAGCAACCCGTCTGTAATAAACATTGCGGCCGAAGGCACGTTCGCAGGATTTGATGTCCTTATGTACCACGGATACAGCTTTGACTACTACATATCCAACGTGGATGAAATACGGAACAAGGGAGGGTATGACAAGCCGGAGCTCGTGATGAGGTTTTTGCTGCAGCGCAGGCACCTTGCGCCCAGCCACGGCTCGACACTATATATCCCTGACGGGCAGGAGGACCCGCTCTTTATATCCAGGGTTCCTGATTTTTTTGTTTCGGGCCACATTCACAAGTCGTGCGTATCATCCTACAGGAACGTTTCACTGATTTGCGGCTCATGCTGGGAGTCAACAACGCCCTTCCAGCAGAAAGTCGGGCACAGGCCCGAGCCGGCGCTGGTTCCAATCGTGAACCTTAAGACCCGCAAGACCAGGCTTATGAGGTTTTAAAATGCAGGCATCGGCAGAGATTGAACAGTATTTCGTCAGGATTCAGGAGGAGGTTGACAGATGCTACCAAACAGCAGGCAGTGCCCGCAGTTGCGGCCACGATCCCGAAGCGCACGTTGACGTTAGGCTGGCAAAGAACATGGCAGAGCGGGTGGAGGGGCTGATGGTAAACGTTGCGCCAAAGCTTGCCGGAACCGGGTTCACCCAGCGCATCATGGAGCTGGAAAGCCAGTACGGCAGGCTTGACTGGCGCGTGGCGCTCAAGGTTGCCGAAGAGGTTGCCAGGCAGAAGTTCTGCAGGTTCAGTGATGAGAGGGAGGCAATGGAGGTTGGAATCAGGGCCGGTTTCACCTACCACACTGGCGGAATTGTGTCGGCGCCCCTTGAAGGGTTTGTGGGGCTAAGAATCAAGAAAAACCGGAAGGGCGAGAGCTATCTTGCGCCGGTTTACGCAGGCCCGATAAGGGGCGCAGGCGGGACTGCAGCGGCATTCTCGCTGATAATCACAGACTATGTTCGCAGCATCATGGGCTATGGCAGGTATGATGCAGACGAAAGGGAAGTCAGCAGGTTTGTCAGGGAAATCGAGGACTACCATGACCGGGCGACCAACCTTCAGTACAAGCCGAGCCAGGAGGAGATAGAGTTCCTTGCAAAGAACCTGCCGATAGAAATCGACGGCGAGCCAACAGAAAAGTTCGAAGTCTCAAACTTCAAGGACCTGGAGCGGGTTGAGACAAACCGGATACGGGGCGGGATGTGTCTTGTGTTTGCCGAGGGGCTCAGCCAGAAGGCGGCCAAGATCTGGAAACGCCTGTCTGTCTGGGGCGACGAGTTTGGGCTCGGCTGGGGGTTTCTCAGGGAGTTTCTGGAAATACAGAAATTTAAGAAGGCAAAGGATGCCACAGGCGCCCAGGGCGAGGGGATTTCGCCGAACTACACTTATATCTCTGACCTTGTTGCCGGCAGGCCGGTTCTCACATATCCAATGGCTGCCGGCGGCTTTCGTCTGCGCTACGGCAGGACCAGGATCTCGGGGTTTTCTGCAGCAGCAATTAGTCCTGCAACTATGGTCATGCTGAACAAATTCATTGCCACAGGAACCCAGCTGAAACTTGAGCGGCCCGGAAAAGCGGCATCAATAACACCCTGCGAGTCTGTTGAAGGGCCGACAGTCAGGCTCAGGGACAAAAGCGTTGTGCAGGCTGGCACAGCGGCACAGGCCCGCAGGCTCCTTGAGCAGACTGAAAAAATACTTTTTC
>CAZFZC010000158.1:0-2936 GCA_964523155.1 uncultured Methanosarcinales archaeon | reverse complement strand
GGTGCAGACAGCGGAAGTTACAAGATTATATTTTTTCCCAGGCTTCCACCTTTCCCCGCACTTTTCTGAATAGGGGATTGGCCTTGGGTGTTTTGGCGCAGGACAGCCTGCCATAAAGGCGCATGTCCCTCTTTCTGAGCTTGCCAAGAAGATGCAGGCGCTCAAATTCCGCCTGGCCGGCTGTGAGAGGGATTTTTTCAACCGGCTCAACAGGCCCTATCTTGTCTCTGCTGAAGTTGTACCCGCGCTTTTTTGCCTCATTGTGTATTGCCTGCAGGTAAGCATTAATTGCCCCTGCGGGGTTTTTTGACTGTCTGAAGCGAAAGAGCTGAGGATGGTTCCTGTAGCCATTTGTCCTGCCCTCCAGCACCTTTTTTGCAAGCAGCCCCTCTCTCCAGACAGCAAGAAGGCCTTTTGTGTCCAGATACATTGGATGAAGAGACCAAAGGCGCACGAGTGCCTGACCCCACAGCATGTATATATTGTTTTTCCCGGTGCCCGGCTGCCCAGGCGTCGCATGCACGCAGCCTGCATATTAGCAGCTTTGCCTGCCCGCCGGCCATGCCAATGCCGGCAGATTTCGAACGCAGCCCTCGGCAATGCAAAAACTATATAAATCCCCTTAGCCAGAAGGCACTGTAATGGAGAAAGCAATCCTTCCGCCCAGCCTTATGGTAACAAGCATAATCGGCTTTGTGGGCTCTGCAATATACACTGCGTCAGGCGCGTTTGACAGGTTCTTTGCTGCCTGGGGCGAGAATGCCGGCACATCCCTCGGGTTTGCATTCTGCCTGACATTCATCCTCATGTTTATTGCCTCTGTAATTTCCATGACTCCAAGCGCAAAGGAGCTTGATGAGCTCAGGTAGAATCAAACTTTTCCTTTGCCCTGTTCTCTTTCCAGTAGACTGTGTGGCTTGCCTGCTTCTCAAAGAGAGCAAGGGCAAGGCTTACCAGGGTTGTCTGGAAAGGCTTTAGGCCCCCATCCTTCATTATGGCGCGCGCATCGTCAATGCACCTGCCCAGAAGCCGGATGTTTTCCCTGTGGGCCCGGGCCTCGATTTCCCTTTCCTCCTCCTCTGTCAGGAAAACCTCCACCCATTTTGGGTATGCGCTCTTCTCGGTTGATTTCGGGAAGGATTTTGAGAATGCCATATGTAAAGGGAATGCTGGCAAATTTAATAAATATTGCGCCGCATTTGGCAGAACTGCTCCGGCCTGCCCGGCCTGTTTCTGCGACAATTATATATATGGATTTTGCAGTTTGCCATACAATGAAGGCATTCCATTACTATATAGGCAGGAATTTTTCGGAGCACACAATGCGAAGGCTTCTGTGCACTCTTGACATGCTGGGATATGTTTTTGAGGATTTCTATATCGAAAAAATGGCTGACTATGACCTGGGTCCTAATAATGCCAGCCGAAAGCTCTGCGCAGAAAAGCCGCTTTTCGTTGCAATGTCCCACGGCCCCAGAACCACCTACCCCACGCCGGGCAGGCTTGAGGAGGATATCTACTATTCTGTAAGGAGAGGCAAACTAAGCAGCCTGTCAGACAACCTGTACGAAAAGCTGAACTGCACAGACTCCAGGATACTCTTGAAGAAGACATACGAGGGAATTAGTATTTTTTCGCGAAGCTGACAAACCCGCTGTGGCCTATTGCCTGGCTTTTCGGCCTGATTTTCCTGCCCTCGATTTCCCATTCCCGAAGCATTACCTCGGAAGTCTTAAGGTAGAGAAAGCCCCTGTCCTGCCTGACTGCGTGGGCAAAGTCAGAAACCTGGGGAAGGGTGGGGCTGTAGCTTACCAAAAACCCGCCGCTCTTAAGCGACCCTGCTGCGTGGGGAACAACTTTCCAGGGCTCGGGCAGGTCCAGGATGACCGCGTCAAGGTTCTTCTGGGAAATCCCCTGGTAAATGTCGCGCCTCTGCAGCACAATGTTTTTCATCTCCAGCATTTCGATGTTCCTTTTCACGATTTCAAGGAAATCCTCCCTTATCTCATAGCTGTAAACCTTCCTTGCGATGTTGGCAAGAAACAGGCAGAGTGCGCCTGAGCCTGCGCCTGCCTCAAGCACTGCTGAATTTCTGCCGATTCCGGTTTCAGCCACAATAAGCCCGATGTCCTTTCTTGGTATTATCTGCGCGCCCCGCTTTATCCCCCGGTACATGTCAATGAACCCCGGCAGGGACACAACCATCTTCCTGGCCGTGTTTGTCAAAAGGACTGTCTGGGACGAAGCCTTTTCTATCTCCTCCTTTCTTATGAAGCCGTTCTTGGTGTGAACGTCCTTTCCCCTGAACCAGTATTTGTTGCCCTGGCTGTCGTAGAGCAGCTTCATTATATGCCAAGCGCGGCCTTCAGCTTCCTGTAAGCCTTTCCTGCCTCCCTTTTCAGCCTTTTTTTCTGCTGCACAGCCCATATCCTTGCCCGAAGCAGCCATGCAACGCTGTTCTTGTTCCTGTCGTAGTAATAGTATCCAAGCACAATCCCAAGGACCATTATAGTCGGAAGCACAACATAGTAGAATACTATGCCTGCAGCTGAAGCGTCCCCAATTACCTCTCCGGGAGTTTCGCTGCCAGGCGGCTTTTCCTCCCTGGGCCTTTCCTCCCCGGGCGCTGCAGTCTTGTTGGTTTTAATTTCTGTTGTCCTGTCTTTTTCCCTAGCCTCAATGCAGGGCTCAATCTCCAGGTATTCGTAGGCATTGGGGTAGCCCCGCTTTGATGCGACAAGCTTGTATTCCCCCTTTGTGTCAAGAAGCAGGGTTATTTCGCCGTTGTCATCCGACACAAACTCGTCGGCCTTTTTCCATTCCCTGCTGTCCAGGTAGAATATCTCAACCTTGACGCCTGAAAGGTTGGCGCATACCTCCATGCCCTCGATTATCAGCCCCTTTGTCGGGCAGGTGGCCCTGTCGTAAAGCTCGTA
>CAZFZC010000157.1:0-2943 GCA_964523155.1 uncultured Methanosarcinales archaeon | reverse complement strand
GCAAACTGCCCTGCAATCTGCGCAGCCCTTGCCATTGTCACGGGGTTGTGGCCGACAAGCTGAAGCGCGACCGGCCTCTCGGCATCGCTGATGCCGACAAACCTCTCAAACCCGCCTGCCTCCTCATCCTCCTTATGGCAGACAAAGTCCGCGTGGTACATCTGTGTGTATATAAGGCCGCATCCCGCCTGCCTGCACATCAGCCGAAAGCTCCTGCAGTTGACCCCTGCCATTGGCGCAAGGGCAAGAGGTGTTTCTATGCCCGGGATAGTGTCCATGCCTTGGCAGTTCTTGAGGCTGCTATTAAACCTTTGCTGTTCTTCAAGAAAATATCAGCGCTGCATCATCCGCCGGGGCTTATGCCCAGGCGCTTCTCAAGCTCAGCAATTGCAAGCCTTGTCTTGATAACAGTGTCCGGGTTAAGGCTCATGGTCTGAATGCCGCAGGACACGACAAACTCGGCAAACTCAACATAGTCGCTTGGCGCCTGGCCGCATATCCCTATGTATTTGCCTTTTCTGTTTGCAGCCTCAATAACCTGGGCAACGAGCCTTTTCACTGCCGGGTTCCTCTCGTCATACACATGCGCAACAAGCTCGCTGTCCCTGTCAACCCCAAGCACAAGCTGGGTCAGGTCGTTTGTGCCAATGCTAAACCCGTCAAAGACCTCAAGAAATTCATCAGCAAGGATAACGTTGGATGGTATTTCGCACATGCCGATTACCTCAAGACCGTTCTCATGCTGGCGCAGCCCGTAGTCTGCCATTGTTGCAATTACCTTTCTTGCCTCCTCAACAGTCCTTGGGAAGGGTATCATAACCTGGACATTTGTGAGGCCGAACTCGTTTCGCACTTTCTGCATTGCAAGGCACTCAAGCCCGAAGGCTTCCCTGTATGCATCGCTGTAGTAGCGGCTTGCCCCGCGCCAGCCTATCATGGGGTTGCCCTCCCGCGGCTCAAACTGCCTGCCCCCTATCAGGTTGGCATATTCGTTGGTCTTGAAATCCGAGAGGCGCACAATTACCTTTTTTGGGTAGAAGGCTGCGCCTATCAGCCCTATGCCCTGGGCAAGCTTCTCCACAAAAAACTGCTTGCGGTCAGGGTAGCCGTCTGTCAGCCTGTCAATCTGCCTGCGGGTTTCGCTGTCAGTAATCTTGTCATACTCAAGTAGGGCCTTTGGATGCACCTTTATCCATGAGTTGATAATGAATTCCTCTCTTGCAAGGCCCACCCCCTCGTTGGGAATGAAGCTCTGCTCAAAGGCCTGCTCAGGCGTTCCAATGTTCATCATAATCTTGGTTTTTGTCTGGGGCATGGTCTCCAGGTCAGTCTCCTCAACCTCGAACCCCACAAGCCCCTCATAAACATAACCTTCAGCGCCCTGTGAGCAGTCAACAGTTATCTGCGCCCCATCGGGGATCTTTTCAGTGCCGTCCGTCGTGCCGACAATGCAGGGTATGCCAAGCTCGCGCGATATTATGGCGGCATGGCAGGTGCGCCCGCCCCTGTTTGTTATGATTGCTGAAGCAATCTTCATTATAGGCTCCCAATCAGGGTCTGTCATTTCTGTCACAAGTACCTGCCCCTTGGAAAAGTTATGGATGTTGTGCACATCCCGGATTATGTTTGCATCGCCTGCGCCGATTTTCTCGCCAACGCTTTTGCCTGCAACAATCGTCTTACCTGTGCCCTTAAGCACGTATTTTTTCAGCTTTCTTGCATCCTTTTGCGAGTGGACTGTTTCAGGCCTTGCCTGGACAATGAAAAGCTGGCCGGTCCTGCCGTCCTTTGCCCATTCCATGTCCATGGGCTTGAACTTGCCTGCCAGCGCAGAGTAATGCTCCTCAATGGCTACTGCCCAGCGCGCAAGACTCAGTATGTCCTCATCGCTGATGCAGAACCGCTTGCGGTCCTCTGCAACAACGTCAACATTCTTGGTGGGCCTGTTGCCGCCGATATCGTAAATCAGCTTCTTGCTTTTTGTGCCGAGTGTCTTTGATATTATGGGCCTGTAACCCTGCAGAAGCGTTGGCTTAAAAACATAGAACTCATCAGGGTTTATTGCGCCCTGAACAATGTTTTCGCCAAGGCCCCAGCCAGCTGTAATAAACACTGCGTCCTTAAACCCGCTTTCGGTGTCAATCGAAAACATAACGCCTGAGCTTGCAAGGTCGCTTCGCACCATCTTCTGCACGCCAATGGACAGGCCAATGCTGAAATGGTCAAAATGCTTGTCTTCCCTGTAGCTTATCGCCCGGTTTGTAAAAAGGCTGGCAAAGCACTTCTTGCACGCGCTCAGCACATCATCTGCGCCTGTAATGTTCAGGTATGTCTCCTGCTGGCCTGCAAAGCTTGCGTCAGGAAGGTCCTCTGCTGTTGCGCTGCTTCGTACAGCAACATCAGTGTTGGCCCCGTACTGCTGGCAGAGGTTCCTGTAAGCCTCAATTATCCTTTCCTTGAGGTCTTCGGGTATCTGGGCGTTAAGGATAGTGCGCCTTACCTTTTCCCCCCTCTCGGAGAGGTTCTGCATGTTGCCTGTGTCCAGGTCAGAGAGTATCTCCCTTATCCTGTCCTTTATTCCTGCCTTTTCTATGAAGTAATGGTATGCTGTTGCAGTGACTGCAAACCCGTTTGGAATGTTTACACCCTTGCCTGTCAGGTTCCTGTACATTTCGCCCAGGCTCGCGTTCTTTCCGCCCACTACAGGCACATCATCAATGCCCAGCTGGTCGAACCACAATATATATTCGCTGCGTTTGTCCATGAAAATCCCCCTGTCTTGGTTTCTATCTCTTGCGTGCTCGTTGACAGATATATAAAAACATTTACTGTCATTCAAGAATGAAAAAATCAAGAACCCCCTAAGCTCGCTATAGGGCATATCACTTGTCAAGCCACTGATGATTGATACTCACAGCGGGGTTCTTGGTCACGATTTCCATC
>CAZFZC010000156.1:0-2973 GCA_964523155.1 uncultured Methanosarcinales archaeon | reverse complement strand
TGACATTGAGAGCACGTCTGCAATGGATTTCCCCCTGTACCTGACCTCCAGAGTCTCCCTGTTGTAGCGCCTGCCCCTGCATTCCTCGCACTCAACGTAGACGTCGGGCAGAAAGTTCATCTCAATCTTTATCATTCCGTCTCCCTGGCAGGTCTCGCACCTGCCGCCCTTGACATTGAAGCTGAAGCGGCCCGGCCTGTATCCCCGCACCTTTGCCTCTGTCGTCATGGCAAACATCTTCCGTATCTCGTCAAAGACCTTGGTGTATGTCGCAGGGTTTGACCGCGGGGTCTTGCCGATGGGCGACTGGTCGATGACAATGACCTTGTCAACAGGCGCATCAAACCCGAGCCCCTTGTGCTTACCCGGCGTTATTCTTGAGCCGTGCAGCCGCACCATGAGGGCTTTGTATAGGGTGTCGTATATGAGGGTTGACTTGCCGCTTCCCGAAACCCCTGTGACCACGCTTAGAATGCCCAGCGGTATTTTGACATCAATACTCTTGAGGTTGTGCTCCCCTGCCCCAAGGACGTGCAGGAATTTGCCTGAGGCCCGTCTCCTGCCGGGAACCTCAATTTTCAGCCTTCCTGAAAGGTACCGGCCTGTCAGGGAATCCTTTGCCCTCTCGATGTCTGCAGGCGTTCCCTGGGCAACAATTTTTCCGCCGTATATCCCTGCGCCGGGCCCCATGTCCACGACATGGTCTGCACTGCGTATGGTTTCCTCGTCATGCTCAACCACCACAAGGGTGTTTCCCAGGTCGCGCAGCTTCTGCAGCGTCCTTATCAGCTTCTGGTTGTTCTTCTGGTGCAGTCCGATAGAGGGCTCGTCAAGTATGTAAAGGACGCCGACAAGGTTTGAGCCAATCTGCGTTGCAAGCCTTATCCTCTGGGCCTCGCCGCCTGCAAGGGTCCCTGTGTTTCGCGAGAGCGTCAGGTATCCAAGACCGACTTCTTCGAGGAAGGCAAGCCTGGACTGGATTTCCTTGAGCACCTGCCTGGCAATCTCAGACTGCTTTTCGCCCAGTTTCAGGCTTCTGAACCATTCGGCGCTGCCTGAGACTGGCATGTCTGCAATATCAATTATGTTCTTGCGTCCAATGAGGACGGAAAGCGCCTTTGGGCTGAGCCTTTTTCCCCTGCAGGACGGGCAGGGCAGAATGCGCATGAACTTCTCAAGCTCCCTTCTCCTGTAGTCTGACTCTGTCTGCCTGTACAGGCGCTCAGACTGCGGGATGAGCCCTTCCCATGTGCCTACGCTGCTAAAGCTTGCATCCCCGTTCTTCATCTCCATCCTGAACCTGACGCGCTCGTCGCTTCCGTGCATAAGCGCGCTGTACTGCCTTTTGGTCAGGTCCTTTATCGGAGTCAATGGGCCAAACCCGTGCGCTTTTGCGAACTGCGCAAGGTACTGTCCGCGCCAGCCGTCCACAGCGTTTTTGTATATCTCTATTGCGCCATCTGCAATGCACTTGCCCCTGTCAGGTATTATCAGGTCCGGGTCAAACTCCATCCTGATACCCAGCCCCGAACACGCGGGGCATGCGCCAAACGGGCTGTTGAACGAAAACATCCTTGGCTGCAGCTCCTCGAAGGCAAGCCCGCACTTTGGACAGGCAAGCCTTGCCGAGTATATCCTGTCCTTCCCCCCGCACCGGCATATAAGAAGCCCTTCGCCCTTTATCAGCGCGTTTTCCACAGCTTCTGTCAGCCTTGCCCTGTCCTTGACATCCACCTTATCTATCACAGCCTCAATGTCATGCTTCCTGTACCGCTCCAGGCGCACCTTCTCGTCAGTCCTTACAATCCTGCCGTTCACCCTTGCCCTCACATACCCTTCCCTTGCAAGGCCCTCTATGAGCTTCTCGTATGTCCCTTTTTTCTGCCTGACAAGGGGCGCAAAAATTGTCACAGCACCCTCATTCTCAAGAAAGATGTTCTGGCTTATGCGCTCAGCGCTCTGCGCCCTTATTGGCAGGCTGTGCTTTGGGCAGTGCGGGACGCCGATTCTTGCGAACAGCAGCCTGAGGTAGTCGTAAATCTCGGTGACAGTCCCCACAGTTGAGCGCGGGTTCTTGCTTGTTGTCTTCTGGTCTATGGATATTGCAGGCGAAAGTCCGTCTATTGAGTCCACGTCGGGCTTTTGCATCTGGCCGAGAAACTGCCTTGCATAGGCGCTCAGGCTTTCCACATACCGCCTCTGGCCTTCTGCATATATTGTGTCAAATGCAAGCGTGCTCTTGCCCGAGCCCGAAAGCCCGGTTATGACAATAAACCTGTCCCTTGGCAGGGAAACATCTATGTTTTTCAGGTTGTGCTGGCGTGCGCCCTTAATTATAATCCTGTCCATTATCCTGCGGGCCCAATCTTGGTATTTATTGCTTTGCTTTAAGAATTCATAAGCATTGCGCCTGCCTGTCCAGTGCAACTTCAGCTTTCTGCCGAGCCTGTAGGCGTTTTTTAGCATCTTCTCTGCGATGACAAGATCGGCCCGATTATGCCTACCTGATAAGGGCTTTATGCTGTCTATACCCTGGTCAGGGTTTTTGTGTTCACTGTGGATTAGAAATAGCCTTGGTGGGACAATTCAGCAAAAAACAATAGTTTTGTGAAAACTGTTCTTACTGTGTTGGTGCTTCCGCTTGCTATTCGTCATCTCCAGTTGTGCCATCCGCATCAGCATCCCCACCAGGATTGCCAACCCGGTGTTCCGTAACCTGGAGTCCCATCATCATTTACGAGGCTTGGGTCCTCCGAAGTATCAGTGGGCGGCGCTCCTTCCTGTCCGCCGTAACCCGCGCCCCAGGTGCAGTCAGAGCCGTCGCAGTAGTAATCTCTGGGGCACGAAGATGAAGAGCATATACACCTTTTGCCTTGGTCGCAGACAGGTTTTGAGCCAGAGCATGTCCCGCAGCTCCCCCCGCAGCCGTCGTAATTGCCGCAGACATAGCCCTGGCAGTTTGGCATGCAGACT
>CAZFZC010000155.1:0-2989 GCA_964523155.1 uncultured Methanosarcinales archaeon | reverse complement strand
ATAAAAAAGAGGCTAACTGATTTCATCAAATCTGAAGAGGGCAAGATTACAAAGCAGTCGATGATGGCAATGGGGGCGTTTCTCGGAGCGGCTTCCATAGGCATCATGCCAGAGAAAGTTCTGGGGCAAGGAGATGATGGTGATGGTCCTGATACCCCTGACAGCCCACCAGACACCCACAACTCCCATAACAACTCAGCGCCCCCTCCATGTACAAGCGATTGCTGCGGCAACAACGACACTGACTGGGTCAAGGGGTGCGAGGGCGAGCCTGGCGACGGCTGCCCCATTGACAAGGACGCGCTCAAGGGGGAGAAGGCGTACAAGGATGGTAAGCAGGTCTTCTTTGGCAACGGCAACTGCCAGGACGATGACACGCCGTTTCATTTCAACGGAACCGACTATTCATACACAGGAAACACCCTTGTTGCGCAGCACAACCACCACGGCAGCCACAACAGCTACTAGGCAAAGATATAAATACGCAGGGGGCCTTCGGGCGTTCTATGGAACCAAAAAAGCAGAATTCCCACACGTTCGAGCTCCAAAAACACGCCCAGATGAGGGTGCCCGGCATAATATATGCAACAGAAAGCCTTCTTGCGCAAATCAGAAAGGACAAGACCCTTGAGCAGCTAAGAAACGTTGCAAGCCTGCCGGGGATTGTAAGGGCAGCATACGCGATGCCTGATGCGCACCAGGGCTACGGGTTTCCCATCGGCGGGGTCGGCGCATTTGATATGGACGATGGGATAATCAGCCCCGGCGGAGTAGGCTATGATATCAATTGCGGCGTCAGGATGCTTCGCACAGACTGGAAGTATTCAGAGCTGCAGGACAAAAGAAAAGATCTCCTTAACGCAATATTTGGCGAGGTTCCTGCAGGCGTCGGAAAGAAAGGCCAGACGCGCCTCACAAAAGACGTTCTCTCTGAGGTCCTGGAAAAGGGAGGCAGGTGGGCAGCAGGAAGCGGCTACGGGACTAAAGAGGACCTGGAGCGCACAGAGGAATACGGCTGCATGAAAGGCGCAGACCCGACAAATGTCAGCGACCGGGCATTTGCACGCGGGATGCCCCAGCTTGGGACCCTTGGCTCAGGAAACCATTTCCTTGAGATACAGCGCGTTGACAAAGTGTTCAATGAAAGCGTGGCAAAACGCTTTGGGCTCTTTGAGGGGCAGGCAACAGTCATGATACACTGCGGAAGCCGGGGGCTGGGCCACCAGGTCGCCAGCGACTATATAAAAAAGATGGAGGAAAAGTTCGGAATTGCCGGGCTGCCTGACAGGGAGCTTGTAAATGCCCCGCTGGCAAGCGAGCTTGCACACGATTATTTCGGCGCGATGGCAGGCTCGATAAACTTTGCGTTTGCCAACCGCCAGATGATTGCGCACTGGGTGCGCGAAGTCTTCCAGAAAATAATGGGCACAAGTGAGGGGATGGGCCAGGTTTATGATGTCTGCCACAACATTGCTAAGTTTGAGAAGCACCTGGTGGATGGCAGCACAAGGACCCTTTGCGTGCACAGGAAAGGCGCAACGCGCTCATTTGGCCCCGGCAGGGACGAGATACCAGATGTTTACAGGCAGACCGGCCAGCCGGTTATCATCCCGGGCAGCATGGGCACTGCATCATACGTTCTTTGCGGCACAAAAGAAGCAGAAGAGAAAAGCTTCGGCTCAACAGCACACGGCGCAGGCAGGGTCATGAGCAGGCACGAGGCTCTCAGAAGGTTCCGGGGAGAGAAAATAACAAGCGAGCTTGCACAGAAAGGAATTCTTGTGAAAGGCTCGAGCATGAAGGGAATCGCCGAGGAAGCCTATCAGGTGTATAAAGACATTGACGAAGTTGTGAAGGTCAGCGACTCTGCTGGTCTTGGCAGGCTTGTTGCGCGCGTTGTTCCGGCAGCTGTCATGAAAGGCTAGATTTCAAACACTTTGCCGGCCTTGCCGACATTTATCACAGTCGTCCTGCCGATTTTTTCCTCAAGCCCCTCTGCCTCGTGAACGTGGCTGCAGAGCATGACATCCGGCTTGAATGTCTCGACCGCGCGCTTCACCCCTTCGCTTCCAGGAAAAAACCTTGTAAACTTTTCCATCTTAGTGCCGGAAGGGTGAACGTGGGTAACCATTATTTTCTTCTTGAGCTCCTTTATCCTCTCGTGGCCTTTCCTGAGCAGGTCGTAAAGCTCCTTCTCGCTGAACTGCTCAATGCCGATGTTTGCCCCCCCTGCGCCGAATATGCCTATATCAGAATATTTCACAGAATATCCGTGTATGTTTTTCACGCCGTAGAACTCTGCCAGGAAGTCCGCTGTCGCCAGGCTGTCGTGGTTGCCGGGAATTATCAACACCCTCTTGTGCCTTTTTACAAACGGCCCCATGAGGTTGTCTGTGCTCCTGTCAAAATTGGTGATGTCGCCGCAGATTATGACAAGGTCGACATTCTCCCTGTCTGCCTTCTCTGCAAGCCTCTCTGCAAGCCTTGAGTCACCATGCAGGTCACCGAACGCAAGTATTTTCATGGGGGGCTGGTGTCGCGCTGTATATATAAATCTTGCCGGAAACAGGCAAGCAGAAAACATATTTGTCTTTGCTAAGAATGGCTGTCCTTTATGCAGGGAAAACAGCCTGTGCGCCCCTGGACAATGCAAGAAACGCCAATCCTGATTTGTTGCTAGCGCTTTACGACCCGCGGCTCGTCCTCATACAGGTGCACAATTGTGGACGGCCTGCCTTGGATTGGCCCGGCATCAATCATGAAATCCGCACCCCTCCTGATGCTTTCATGCAAATCCTCAATTGATGTCATGAACAGGCCGCCTGCCAGGTTTGCGCTTGTAGTTACTATGGGGACTTTTGCATCCCTGACAATCTCAGTGCACCAGTGGTCAGGTATCCTCACGCCGAGCGTGTCGCCCTGGTGCACGCTCCCGGCAACACATCCTGGGTTTTTCAGGTTAAGGATTAGGGTGTAGGGGCCAGGCAGC
>CAZFZC010000154.1:0-3002 GCA_964523155.1 uncultured Methanosarcinales archaeon | reverse complement strand
CCCAAAAAATTTATATGGCTGTCCGCACAACCACCATGTGCGCGATGATTTGGTGAACACCCAGGTAGCCAAAAGCTGTGACCGACGGAAGTAACTGATGAGCGCACACCTCAGCCAAACATGTGCAGGTAGCACTTCTCGTCAACATCCTTGTTCTTTACCTTGCGAAGGGCGTTCATGAAATCAGAATGAGTTACAACCTTCCTGTCCTCGCGTATGGCAAAGAACCCCGCCTCAGTTGTTACCGCCTTTATCTCAGCACCGCTAAACCCCTCCATGTGCCTGCACAGGAGCTCCACCACCACATCCTTTGCAAGGGGCATGCCTTTTGTATGTATCCGGAAAATTTCCATAACGCCGTCCCTGGCAGGCACAGGAACCTCGATGAGCCTGTCAAGCCTGCCCGGCCTGGTTATTGCAGGGTCAAGCATATCCATCCTGTTGGTACAGCCGATCAGCTTCACATTGTCGAGCGGCTTGAACCCGTCAAGCTCGGCCAGAAACTGCATAAACGTCCGCTGGACTTCGCGCTCGCCGGATGTTCCAAGCTCAATTCGCCTTGCAGCAATCGCGTCCATCTCGTCAACAAACACAATGCTTGGCGCTTTCTCGCGCGCAAGCTGGAACACTTCCTTGACAAGCTTTGCGCCTTCGCCGATGAACTTCTGGACAAGCTCTGAGCCGACTATCTCAATGAAAGTTGACCTGGTGCTTGCGGCAACAGCCTTTGCAAGAAGCGTCTTGCCAGTGCCCGGCGGGCCGTGGAGCAGTATGCCCTTTGGCGGCGTTATTCCCATTCGCCTGAACACATGAGGCTTGATGAGGGGAAGCTCAATTACCTCTTTTATTTCGCGGACCTGGCTCTCCAGGGCGCCGATGTCCAACCAGCTTGTGCACGGCTTCTCAAGGATGACAAACTGCTCAACGCTGAAGCGCTTATTCCTTGGTATCACGCCGATGATTGTCAGGTTTTTCTGCTCAGTCAGCACGCTGTCCCCGGGCCGCAGCTCGTCGCATTCCGATGAGATGTTTACGCAGAACCGGTTCCCGTTTGGGGTCTTGACTATTGCCTTGTCGTTGATGAGGTCGACAACATCGCATACCATCAGGGCCGGCTCCTTAAACTTTGTCAGCTCGTTTCTCAGCTGGGCAACAGTGTCGCGCAGTATCCTGTTTTCGCCCTCGAGCTGGTGGCTCATGGTGGTGTAGGAAGAAATCATGTCATTAAGCTCGCGAATCCCACTCACCATTTTCCTGCCAGTAAACAAACAGCGTATATAAAGATTTCGCCTGGCCAATTTCCGGCCCCCTTTCAGGCAACAAGTTTTCCCTTCCTCATTATCCGCCAGTTTCTTTTGCCCTGACCGACAATGTCCAGTTTCTGGCCCATTGCGTCTATCACGACGTCCATGTGGTAGGCAGTGGTCCTTTCAGGTTCAAACCCGCTGCCAAGCGCAACGTGTATCATGTTCTTTGCCTTCTCGTTGACAATAAGGTAGTTGCATATCCTGGCTTTTGGGTTGGTGTTGATGGCAAACTCGCCGATTCTATTGAAGTTCCTGATTTTGAGTTCGAAAATATCCTTTGGCATGGATTTTTTCATAAGCCGGAGCTGCTTTTTCGCTTCTTTCTTCTTTTTCTCAATGAGTTGGATTATCTTTTTCGGGCCGTCACTTATTATATAGCCGCGCTTATCTGTTTCTATCACGAGCGGCTGCCTGCTGCTGAGCCTGTGGCTTTCCTCTATGTTTATGATAACATCCCCGACAATTTTCCCGTGGACGTAGTCAGGCGTCAGGAACACTTCCCCGCCCGGTAGGTTTGCCATTGTGCCTGCAAGAGCGCCGCTTGTCCTCCTGTATGCTTGGTTTATTTTTTCCCTGGTCGAGACGTCCGAGCCGTGCACCCTCCCGTAAGGATACACAGTGAAACTGCTTCCTGACTCCGACGACACTACAATCCTTTCTGACTGCGATATTATCCGCCTGAGCCTGTCGTTTGTCTTCTTCATTTTCAGCCAGTCTATGTTACATGACTCAATGAATATGTCAACCGGGAGCGTGCTTGTGAAGGCCACGCGCGAAAGCGGCGGCCTGGCATCGTGCCTTGTCTGGGGAAAGTAGTCAAGCTTGTAAATGAAGCCCCCTGGGCTCTGCCATCTCGTTTTGTTTCCCGGGGCCGGGTATCCTATCCTCTCGCCGAAAAGGTGCCGGCCGCTGCATCCCTGGCCGCTGATTGAAAATACGGCGCTGCTTACCTCTATCCTTTCCCCATGTATATGTGGCGAAAGGCGCCCGTACTTCCTGAATACATTCTCTGCAAAGTTCTTTGAGAGCTCGCATCCAAGGAGCGTTGTGCGCAGGTCGCTTATCCTGTTCATGGGCATAAGGCAGGAATCCCTCTGGGTTGATGCGGTCATGGTGGCGGCACGTGCGGATGCAGCCTTCATTGCGTAAGCAATTGCAAAGCTGTCAAGGTAGTCTTCCAGGGGCTTTGTGCATTTCGCAGGCACCAGCTCAAAGCCAATCCCGAAGCGCTCGCGCTTTCCCAGGCGGTACACGTCACGCAGAATTTTTCTGCAGGTTTTTACAAGCAGCTGCCACCTGTATTTTCTGAACCAGCCGGGCCGGTACTCCATGGCAACTGTGCCCAAAAAACCGCCGGGGCCGCACCTGAGCATGCAGTCCGGCATTTGAAATAGCTTTTCAAAGCCCGCGATGTTTGCGGCGCCTATGAATCCCCGCAGGGCGGCTTTCCCGGCCGAATCGCGTGTTTTATCGTGCAGCCGCCAGCACATCTCCATGCTCTGGAGCAATGTGTCGTTTTTGGAAATCACGCACAGGTCAGAGCTGTTCAGGTGCGCAGCCCTGGAAAGCGGCGCAATGCTCAGGAATGCGGGCATGCTTTCGGTGTCCAGCACGACAAGGATGTTCTTGTACGGCGCAAGCTGCCCCCTGTACTTCCTGACAGTGCCGCAGAATGAGCCGGAATACTTCATATGC
>CAZFZC010000153.1:0-3005 GCA_964523155.1 uncultured Methanosarcinales archaeon | reverse complement strand
GGCTGTGGCGCTCTGCACTGGCATATATTCGCTCGTGGCATTCTGTTTCTGTTCCGTCCCGCGTGCTCAGGGCGTATCTGACAAGGTATTCGCCCTCTTCCATGTCAGAAGGAAGGCTCAGGACAGTGGTTTTCCTGTACTTTCTGCCTGCACTTACGCTGAAAACGTCCGAAACCGCCCTGACATCATGGCCCTCTATTCCGCCTATCCAGAACTCAGCCTGAACGTCTGTGGCATTTACAGAAGAAACAAAACTTATCTCAGCCCAGTATGAAGAGCCAATCTGCACGTTTTCAGTTCCCCAGTCCCGGCTGTAGTCGCAGGGCAGGTTTTGGACCTCAAACCCCGCGCCCACAAAGCCTGCAAGGACAGCCACCATGGCCAGGCAGATAATAAGCCTTATTTTCATTACCAACTGATAATAAAAGCCACTATTTAAATTTTGTGTTTTTTACCACTATAAAGTTGCAACTATTTGTCCGGAGGAGTGTGCTGGCAAATCCCTAAAAGTTGGCCGGAAGCAGGCACTGAATCAAAAACTATTTAAGACAGTTAAGGCAAAAGTTTTTTCAGATGGGCAAGGCGGGGTCATTGAAAAGGGGAAGTGTTCTCATGTTCCTTATGGCATGCTGTATGCATTGTGCACTGGGGGGCACGGCAGACGCGAATTTCTCCTTTGACGGTGTAAACGCATGGCTTTTGGTTGGCGTGAATGATACCATGCAGTATTCGATTGACGCAAGCACCTGGACAAATGTCTCTGCCAACCAGACTGCAGTTGATTTGTCAGGGCAGAACATTACCTGGATTCATGATATTGCTGTAAGGCTTAGGCTCAACCATTCTGAGAACAGCACTATTGTAATCAATCCCCCTCCTGGCGCGCTGGCGATAGCAATAGACTATTCCGCTGAGACGACGAATGCGTCAGTCGCAGCGACAGTTGAGTACAACACAGACAACAATTTCGCGAGCCCTAACACGAACGGCACAGGCGCGGCAGTTGGCGTTATTCCGGATACAGACATGTATTTTCGTCTGAAGGCTTCGGGCAGGACAATGGCAGGCAACATAACACACCTGACAGTCCCTGCGCGGCCGTCGCCGCCTGCGTATGGCATAAACTACACATCTGAGACAACCAACGAATCAGTGCCTGCAACAGTTGAGTACAACACAGACAACAATTTCACGAGCCCGAATATGAACGGCACAGGCGCAGCAGTCAACCTGACTGCCGGAACTGATTTGTATTTCAGGTCTGTTGCCAATGAGACATTCTTTGCGTCAGATGTGCAGAACCTAACTGTTCCAGCAAGACCTGCGGCACCGAGCTATACAGTAAATGCATCACAGGAAACCACACACGAGCCAGTCCCAGCAACAGTTGAGTACAACCTAGACAATGATTTCACATCACCTAACCTGAATGGCACAGGAATTCAGGTGAACCTCACATCTGGTGCACTGCATTATTTCAGGAGCAGGGCAGACAATGACTCTTTTGCATCAGCTGTATTCACACTTAGTCTTTCTCCAAGGCCTGTTCCGGTCAATGCGACTGCGACTGCAACACATATTGAAGTGGTCTTCAGCAAGGACATGGCAGACCCTGCACCCTACGCCGGCAATTTTGCTGCAGATGACGCAGGGCCAAACCCTGTTGTTGCAGCGTCCAGAAAGCCGGGAGACAATTCAACAATTATCCTGACACTTACAAACGCCCTGGATCAGGGGGACAATGTGACTGTTTCTTACACAAAAGGAAGCCTGCAGGCAAAGGACAATGGAATACTGGCTTCTTTTGCAGGTTTTTTTGTTACAAACAATGTAGCAGATACAACCCCCCCTATTGTCACAGTCAGCGCACAGGTGACAAATGACCCTACTCCTGCACTGGGCGGGACAGTTGTTGATGCATCAAACTGGACAATTGCCGTGGCACTCAACAATGCAACCTACAACGCCTCAAACAACGGCGACGGCACCTGGACCCTCGCTGATAATACTGTTGCTTCTCTAACAGACGGGACCTATATCGTTATTGCCAATGCAACAGACGAATACAATAACTCAGGCATTGGCAACGCAACCCTCAAGATTGAGCTCTACACTGCAGAGGCGAGGGACTACCTGACTTTTGAGAAAATCAGGGGACAAAATACAGTGCAGGACCAAATAACCCTAAACCTGAACCTGCCGACAGTTGGCAAGGCAGGTACAGGAACAACAATAGCATGGGCAAGCTCAGGCTCGGCAGTCAGGGCGACAGACGGGCTTGTGACAAGACCTGCATCAGGACAGCCGGACATTAACGTGACCCTGGCAGCGACTGTAAAAAGGACGGGCTATGTTTCCCTAATAAAACAGTTCAACCTGACAGTTTTGGCAGAGGCTGCAACTGATAAGGACAGTGTTGCAGCAGCAAAGGCGCTGCTTACATGGGACAGAATCCGGGTGTATAACAATGTGCAGTCAAATGTCACAGGCGACCTTTACCTGCCCAGCGAATGGGCTAACGGCACTGTGTTGTCGTGGTCAAGCACCAGCAGCGCGGTCTCCCCTTCCGGGCACGTTGTCAGAGGCGGTTCTGATACCCAGGCCACAATAACTGCAAACATCAGCAAAGGCACAGCCAGCGGCACAAAGAGCTTTTCGCTTACAGTCAAAGGCACGCTAACTCCCGATGAGGCGACTGTTCAGGATGCAAAAGCTGCGCTGGCTGAAACGCTCATCCTGAACGGCAACCCGTCAGCTGACAGTGTGTATGGCAGCCTGAACCTGCCTGGCTTGGCAGGCGGAGTTGCCGTGTCATGGAACAGCTCAAATGTCACTGTGATTGCAATAAACGGCACTGTGGCTCGCCTGGAACAGGATGTGCAGGTGAACCTGACTGCAACCCTGACGAAGAACGCAGCGTCTGCCACAAAGCTTTTTGCGCTTACTGTGAGGCGCGCGCAGGCTCCTGCCCTGCCCAACCATACCATTACTGCTGCCCAAGGCGT
>CAZFZC010000152.1:2615-3022 GCA_964523155.1 uncultured Methanosarcinales archaeon | reverse complement strand
CTGGTATTTAAGGGCGCAGACGTGCTGGAGGAAGGCCTGGACAGAATCTCGCAGGGAAAGCCTGACGAGCCTGCAGGCGGGCTCATTGAGGAGCTTGGCAGGCTAAATTCCAAAAGCAGGCACGAAAAAGTCTCTATAGGCAGGGAGGCGCACCTTAACGAAAACGAGAAAAAAAAGGTTGACGAGGCAAAAAAGGCTGGCAGAAATGTATACAGGGTAATCCTTGTGTTTGACAGGGCAAACCCGCTTAAGAACGGCAAAGCCCTCCTTGTCATGCGCAAGCTGCTTGAGTCATGCAGCATCATCCGGACAGTCCCTTCTGCCGACAGCATACGCCAGGGGGGCTTTGAGAGCGAAATCGAGATTACGGTGTCAACAGGGCTGGGCCGCGAAAGGGTTGCGGCCGC
>CAZFZC010000152.1:0-2605 GCA_964523155.1 uncultured Methanosarcinales archaeon | reverse complement strand
GAACAGCATAAGCGGGATAAAGGAGACGCATGTCATTGGCATGGATGCTGTCTACGAAAAGAGCAGGGACCTAGAAACCGAGGAAAACGAGCTTGCCAAGGCCAGGATTGCAGACGAGCACAGGGAAAAGTATGTCAGGCAAATTCAGGGCATAAAGGTGAAGATGAGCAAGCTTGACAAGCTTATGAACCTCGTGGGCGAGCTCCTGATAAACAACATACGGCTCCAGGAGATATACAAGAAAAACAGCTACATGGAGCTCAAGCCGATTGCAGGCGCAATGGACCGGCTCACAATTGACCTTCAGGACGAGGTAATGCAGATTAGGATGGTTCCCATCGGCGACATCTTCAGCCGCTTCCCAAGGATGGTGAGGGACCTTACCAAAAAGGAGGGCAAGAAACTCAGCCTGGAAATATCAGGCCAGGAGATTGAGTTTGACAGGACTGTTCTTGACGAAATCGGAGAGGCCCTGCTGCACCTGCTGCGAAACTGCATTGACCACGGGATTGAAAAGCCCGAGCAGAGGCTGGAGCACGGCAAGGATGAGACAGGCACAGTAAGGCTTGCTGCCAGGCGGGAAAAGAACAGCGCAGTCATTGAGGTGTCGGACGACGGCTGCGGGGTTGACCCGCCGGCTGTCAGGGCAAGCGCAGTCAGGCGCGGCGTAATAACCGAGGAGGAGGCCATGCAGATGAGCGACACCGAGCTCCAGATGCTTATTTTCCGGCCGGGAGTTTCCACCAACAGGATTGTGACCGAGGTGTCGGGCAGGGGCGTTGGCATGGATGTTGTCATGAGCAAGATAAAGGAGCTGGGCGGGAGCATAAGGTTTGAGTCTGCCGTGGGAAAAGGCACAAAGGTGTCCATGCAGCTGCCGCTTACGCTTGCAATAATAACCACGCTGCTGGTCAAGGTCGGCCGGCACAGGTACGCAATCCCCCTTACTTCTGTTGACCAGACTGTTGAGATTACAAGGGAAAGCATAAAGACGCTGCAGGGCAGGGAAGTTTTCATCCTGCGGCAGAAGGACATCCCTCTATTCTGGCTCAGCGAACTTCTGGGCTACGGCAGGCCTGAGCCTGCCGGAAAGATGACTGTTGCAGTCGTCAACAAAAACGAGCAGCAGCTGGGGCTTGTGGTGGACAGGATCCTGAGCCAGCAGCAGGTCCTGATAAAGGGGCTGAGCAGCATGCTCAAAGGGACAAGGGGCGTTGCAGGCGCAACAATTCTGGGTGACGGCAGCGTGTCGATGATACTTGACATAGGAACCCTTGTTTAGGAGGTGAAAATGGAAAACGGACTGACTGAAAAGGAGATGGACGCAGTAAGGGAAGTGGGCGATATAGGTGTGGGCCAGGCTTCCACAGCGCTGTCCAGGCTTCTTGGCAAGAGGATAATGATTACGCTTCCGCAGACAAAGTTCATTCGCCTGGAAGAGTTTGCCCAGGAGATAGGCGGGGCAGACAGGATGGTTGTGGCAGTGTACCACACTATCCAGGGCGACATTTCGGCTGAAAGCATGCTCATGTTCCCCAGGGACGGCGCAGTGCAGATGATTGACATCCTGATGGGAAAGCAGCTGGGCCAGACAAGGGTTATTGAGGACATGGAGCTTAGCGCGTTCAAGGAGATGTCCAATATATTCACAGGGGCCTACCTAAACGCCCTCGCAGATATGCTGGGCTACAGGGTAATGCAGTCCGTGCCACATGTCGCAACAGACATGGCACAGGCTGTGCTGGATTTCATGCTGATAAAGCTGGCAAAAAGGTCCGATGAAATGCTTTGCGTCAAGACTGCAATAGACATTGAAGGCCATGACATAAACGGCCAGTTCATCATACTCTTTGAGGAAGAAAGCCAGAAAAAGATGGCATCAGCCCTCCACGACAAATATGGGGTATAATGGCAGAGGAGCTTATTGCAGACATTGGAAAGTTCGTAGTGGGCATTAGCCCGGATGTTCTTGTAGCAATCGGCCTTGGCTCATGCATCGGTTGCGTTATATATGACACAGAGCTTAAAATAGGCGGGCTTGCGCATGTAATGCTTCCGAGCAGCACAGAGTGCCAGAGCACAAAAAGCCATTTCAACATGAACAAGTTCGCAGACATTGCCCTGCCTGAGATGGCAAAGGCCCTGAGGCAGAAGGGATGCACAGCAGAGCGAATGGTGGCAAAAATTGCAGGAGGAGCGCACCTTTTCGCCGATACTGCAAAGGAATTGTGGCTTGACATCGGACACAGGAACGAGATATCAGTGAAAACCGAGCTTGGAAAGCTTGGCATCCGGCTTGTAAGCCATGACACAGGCGGCAAATTCGGCAGGACAATCAGGTTTTGCCTTGAGACAGGGAGAATGACTGTTAAGTCCCAGGGCGGGGTGCTTGAGCTCTGATGGCAAGCGACCCCGAAAACCTTGACCTGCTTAAGCATACTATAGGCAGGCTGCTGTCCTTTGACTGCAGCCAGTACTCTGACAGCTTCCTTTCGAGAAGAATCGAAATCCGGCTCAGGGCACTTGGCATTGAGGAATACAGCGAGTACCAGAAGCGGCTTTTTTCTGATGCAGTACAGCCTGCTAGGCTTGCCCGGGAACTGAC
>CAZFZC010000151.1:0-3051 GCA_964523155.1 uncultured Methanosarcinales archaeon | reverse complement strand
CTGCCCGGCCCCTGGCGTATCAGGCCCTTTTCCATGAGCTCGGCAAGATACTCCCTGAGCATCTGGCTGGAAAGATTGGAGCGGTACAGGATGTGGGTCGGCTTTGCGCCTGACCGGGAGTTCTGGACTGATTTGAGAATGTCGTGTATTATCATAAGCCTGTCTCTTTTTCGGGTCATTTTCTGTGGACGATGAATAGGTTCCAGAGTATAAGTATGTATGCTACAAGCTCAAGGATATGGCCGATTGCATAGAACTGCGAGTGGTTCACTGAAATGAGGAAATGGAAATTGCCAAACAGCAAAAACACAAAGGCGGTTGCCACAAGAAGCTGCCTCAGCTCGCGTTTCTTCGTGTAGTTCTGGACATAGTGCCATGATATGAAAAAAAGGAAGAGCGATGCAGTAAGATAGAATGTGTAGAGGACAGAGCTGCTAAGGAGCAGCCCGGAGAATGCGAGCAGGAGCAACAGCCAAAACACCCTGGTCCCGGCCTTAAGGGTGGTGTAGAGCAAGAGCGACAGCCCTGCTGTCATGAACAGTATGTGCGTTGAAATTGCAAGCCATTCCATGTGGGCAACAGACTGAATCTTTGCGATGGTGCAGACGCTCTCCAGAAGCTTTGCAGCTATCATGAAGTTGAGCAGAGACTGAATCGCATAAGAAATGCAGAACAGAAAAAAGGCCACAGAGAAGTTCCTGACCTGCTTTTCGCCGGTTCTTGCATATATCCTGTAGGATGCCAGCGCAACCAGGAGGCAGACAACTGCAAAGACTGCCTCAAGCACAATGTCTATGCCGTAGAACCACTGGGGCGCAAGATGCGAGTGCACCATGCTCCGGAGGTTGCCTTTTGGGCTTTTAAAGGTTATGCAGAACAACTCTGATTTTTCCTGCCCAGACTATATATATGAGGCGCACCCACCTAATGCCAGGGTGATAAGCAATGGACATTTACCTGAACAGCGAGGAAAGGACACTACTGCGGGAGTTGCGCAGGATGGGAGCGCACTCAGATTATGAAGAGGACAACATGGGTTGTGTGTAGGTGATAAAAATGAAAACAGCATTTGTGGTTGCGGTTCTTGCTGCCATCGGCCTGCTCTTTGCAGGCGCTGTCGCAGCGCATTCAGATGACAGTTTTGCTCCGGACAGCTGGATGAACCCTGCAATGTATATGATGCTGGGCATGCACGAGCAGCAGGAAATGCTGGGCATGCACGAGCAGCAGGAAATGCATGAAACACAAACAATGCCCGGATGCCACTGACGTTCCCCTTTTCCCCCCTTTTTTTTCTTTTTATTTTTTTTCCACAAAATAACTCCGGGACGGGCACCGCCACAAATGCTTTGGCAGGGCTGCGGCTTCTGCAGTTTTCCAAAAAACCATGCGCGCCCCCTGGCCTGGCAGTCAGATAATTTTTGTCATAGTATAGAATTTCAGATACTTTTGCGCAGCCCGCCTTACGTCCTGGACGCTTACCTTTCTGACACTGGCAGGGTAGCCTGCTATGCTTAAGCCGGCCTGGTCCCAGAATGCCGCAAGCTCAGCAGCCTTGCATGTGTCCTCGCACTGAAGGAGAAACTCCCCTTCGAGATAAGCCTTTGCCTCTGAGAGCTCCTTTCTGCCTGCTTCTGAAAGCCTCCCTATTTCGGCAAGGGCAATAGACCTGCACCTTGCGAGGTTTTTCTTTTCAGCGCTGAAGTAGACAGCAAAAAACCCAAAGTCTGTGCTTGGGTTGTGGTGCACGCCGACCTCATAGGCGAGCCCGCGCTTGTTCCTTATTTCGTCAAATATCTTCCCTGACTGGCCCCTGCCAAGAATCGCCCTGATGACATCCAGGACCACGCTGTCAGGATGCTGCCTTGGAACTGTCCTGTATCCAAGAACCGCATACCCCTGCGCAGTGCCTTTCCTTTCAGTAACGCAGCGGCTTTTTTTCTGGAGCCTCACAGTTGCGCCTGGCCTGTGCGCAAAGCCGCCTGCAAGGGATGAGAAAGCGCGCTTCACAAGCGAAAAGCAGCCAGGCACATTGCCGGCAACGGCTACTGTTATGTTTTTCCTTCCATAGTGCCTGCAGTAATAGTCAAGCACATGGTTCCTGTCAAGCCGGGCTATGTCAGACACAGCGCCGTATATTGGCCTGCCTGCGGGGTGCGTGCCAAAGAGGCTTTCTGAGAACAGCACCCACTGGTAGAACCTCGGCTGGTCATTCACCAGCCTTATCTCATCAAGCACTACAGACTTTTCCTTTTCAATTGCTGCTGGGTCAAACAGCGGGCTGCAGACTATATCTGAAAGGACATTGAGAGCTGAGCCAAAGTGCCTGGCAGGAACCTTTGCATAAAAGTAAGTGCGCTCGTTCGAGGTTGCCGCATTAAGCTCGCCCCCAAGCTTTTCAATCTCGTTTGCCACCAGAAACGAACTCGGCATTTTTTTGGTCCCCTCAAAGAGCATGTGCTCGATGAAGTGCGCTATCCCGTGCTCGCCTCTCCTTTCGCTGTTTGAGCCGCTGCGAACATTGACAAGAACGCTTGCTGTCTGCGTCTTCACCGGAACATATATGCAGCGCAGCCCGCCCTCATACTGCCTTGCCGTAACCCTCATAGCCCCTGCAAAATTTTATATACTTATTAAGGTTTGCAAAAACCATGAAAACCAGGCGTATGCAGGCGGCCCTCCGAAAGGAAAACATAGGCGCGGCAGTCATTGCAAGCTTGGCAAACACAGACCCCAACCTGTTCTACTTTACCGGGATGGAGCTCGGCGGCAGTTTCCTAATTATTCCGAAAAAGGGAAACTCGTTCCTTATGGTGTCAAAGATGGAATACGAGCGGGCAAAGCTGTATTCAAATGTTGGGCGTGTTGAAAGGTATGAAAAGCCCGCACTCGGCAGCCTGGCCAGGGCCCTTTCCCGGCACAGGACAATAGGAATCAACAAAAACGTAATCAGCCTGAATGAGCACCGGGCAATGAAAAGGCACCTGAAGAAAAAATACAGAGACATCTCCGAAATTCTCCTGACAGTCAGGAGAAAGAAGGAACCCGGCG
>CAZFZC010000150.1:1806-3188 GCA_964523155.1 uncultured Methanosarcinales archaeon | reverse complement strand
AACCTTCCTGCCAGGCAGCTTAGGAACATGCGCGAGCAGCTGCGCGGCGAAGTCACCTTACGCATGACAAAGAAGAGCCTTATGAGGATTGCTCTCAAGAATTGTGAGGAAAAGAAAAAAGGCGTAAGCGGGCTCAGTTCGCACCTCAGGGGGATGCCTGCGATGGTGTTTGCCAATATAAACCCGTTTGCCCTCTATAAAAAGCTCAACGCAAACAAGTCTTCGGCTCCTGCAAAGCCCGGCCAGACTGCCACAAAGGACATCATCGTGCCTGCTGGGCAAACGCCTTTCAGCCCGGGCCCGATAATTGGTGAGCTTGGCGCTCTCAAGATTAAGACCTCCATAGAAAACGGGAAAGTTGCGGTGAAGGAGGCGGCTGTTGTATGCAGAAGAAACCAGGTGATAGACGCTAAAGTCGCGCAGATCCTGGCCCGGCTGGGAATAGAGCCAATGGAGATAGGGCTGAACATTACCGCAGTCTATGAAAACGGGCAGGTATACACAGGGGATGTGCTTGCTGTTGACGAGAAAGAGTATATGGGCAGGATAAGCGGGGCTGCCAGGGAATCCTTTGCCCTTGCTGTGTCCTGCGCTTATATGTCAGAAGAGACTGCGGGCTGTCTGCTCACAAAAGCCCTGCAGGAGGCGGTTGCACTCTCGCTTGAATGCGGGTTTGCAACAAAGGACACAACCCCGCTGATAGTTGCCCGCGCAGAGTCGCACGCCCGGGCGCTTGCCAGTATGTTCACAGTTAAGGAGGACTGATACAAGATGGAATACATATACGCTGCAATGCTTTTGCACAAAGCAGGAAAAAAGATTGATGAAGCTTCTGTTACAAAGGTGCTGGAAGCTGCCGGAGTCAAGGCAGATCCTGCAAGGGCCAAGGCCCTTGTTGCCGCCCTGGATGGCGTGGATATTGACAAGGCAGTCAAGGAAAGCATAGCTGCCCCGCAGCCGGTGCAGTCAGCGCCCGCAGCAGAGGAAAAACCCAAGGACTCACAGCCTGAGAAGAAACAGGAAGACGAAAGCAAGAAAGAGGAAGAGGCTGCAGCAGGTCTTGGGGCGCTTTTCGGCTGATTTTTTTATTTTTTTATAATGAGTGAGACCCAATGGACGAAGAAGGGAAGATATTTGAAGAATTGAAGAATCGGCGTAAAGAGATTTCCCTTGTTCGTGAAGAGCTTGCCAGGGCAGGCGAGGAAAAAGAGAAGGCATATGCAGAGAAGGAGAAGCTTAGTTCTGAGATACGCGAAATCATTGCAAAAATAAAGGCCCTCAAGGAAAGCCGCGACAGGCTTACAGGCCAGGTGCGCGAACTAAAGAAGGAAAAGGAATCCCTTGTCAGCGAAATAAAGGCAAAGATTGCAGAAATCAAGAAG
>CAZFZC010000150.1:0-1796 GCA_964523155.1 uncultured Methanosarcinales archaeon | reverse complement strand
GGCTGCAAAGTACAACCTCAAGGACAATCCCATCAGGCTTAAAAGGCAGATAGATGCAATGGAGCGCAAGATAGAAACCGAGGTCCTCTCATTCGACCGCGAGCAGAAAATGATGAAAACCATTAACGACCTCAAGAGCCGGTTCAAGGAGTATGACAAGATTGCATCTGTACTGGAAAGGGCCGGTCAGCTGTCACGGGAGATTGACGAGCTTAAGGCTAAGGAGAAGGAGCAGAAAAAGGAGATACGAAAGCTTGCGCGCCAGAGCCAGAGGGACCACGAGGCAATGATGGAGCTTTCAGCCCAGGTTGATGCGCTGAGGGTGAAGGAAAAGGAAGCCTTTGAGCGCTTTGTCCAGAAAAAGAAGGAATATAATGATCTCTCCAGAAAAAACAAGGATATAGCAGGCGAGCTCGAGCCGCTTAAGGAGGGTGTCCAGCACGTCAAGGAAAAACGAAAAAGACAAAAAGAGGAGAAGGAGAAAAAGACGCTGGAGGACAAAAAGACACTCGTGCAGGACAAGATAAGGCGTGGAGAAAAGCTGACAACTGAAGACTTTCTTGTATTCCAGAGATAGTTATTTAAACACAAAACAATTCTTAATGCCAATGCCATTTGAGAACGAGTCTCTCGCTGCTCATGAGAAGCACAGGGGCAAGCTGGAGATAAGGTCCAAAGTTCCGCTGAGAACCAGAAAGGACCTTGCGCTGTTTTATACCCCTGGTGTGGGGGCGGTTGCTGCAGCCATTGCCAAAGACCCCATGCTTGCGTATAAGTACACAATAAAGTCAAATACTGTTGCAATTGTCTCCGACGGAAGCGCGGTGCTCGGCCTGGGCAATGTTGGCGCCTACGCTGCAATACCTGTAATGGAAGGGAAAGCTGTGCTTTTCAAGGAATTTGCAGGGATTGACGCTTTTCCAATATGCCTTGAGGAGTTCCATGATGATTTTATTGAGGATGTCAAGAACATTGCCCCTGTTTTCGGCGGCATAAACCTTGAGGACATTGCAGCGCCAAGGTGCTTTCTGGTTGAGGAAAGGCTGCAGGACATTGGGATACCGGTCATGCATGATGACCAGCATGGAACCGCAATAGTTGTGCTTGCAGGACTTCTTAACGCAATGAGGGTGCTTGGCAGGGAACCGGAAAACCAGAGAATCGTGATAAACGGAGCAGGTGCCGCCGGAACCGCAATAGCAAGGATATTACAGTGTATCAGCCGCGAGACAGGAATATGCAGGGAGTTTCGGGACATAATTGTGTGTGACAGCAGGGGGATAATACACAGAGGGAGAACTGACCTTAACCCATATAAGGA
Source organism: uncultured Methanosarcinales archaeon (assembly GCA_964523155.1). Lineage (GTDB taxonomy): Archaea > Nanobdellota > Nanobdellia > Woesearchaeales > DSVV01 > CAYXZQ01. Next base: position 475 of record CAZFZC010000150.1, on the reverse strand, counting down.
GGAGCTTGCCAAAACCACCAACAAGTCCGGGATTAAGGGAACGCTTGGGGGCGCGCTTTTGTGCTCTGACGTATTCATAGGCGTCTCCAAGGGGGGGCTTCTCACAGGGGATATGGTGCGGACAATGAACCCCGGACCTGTAATATTTGCCCTTGCCAACCCTGTACCCGAAATAATGCCAGAATTGGCTCTGGCTGCGGGGGCCTCGGTTGTTGCTACAGGACGGAGTGACTTTGCTAACCAGATTAACAATGTGCTGGCGTTCCCGGGCGTGTTCCGCGGCGCTCTTGACGCACATGCAACAACCATAAACTCCCGGATGAAGATTGCCGCTGCACTTGCGCTTTCGAACTATGTGAAAAACCCCTCGAAAGAAATGATAATTCCCGACATTCTGGACAAGAAAGTCACAGTTTCAGTTGCAGAGGCAGTCAGCCATGCCGCAGTCCTGACAGGGGTTGTGCGCAGGCCCTAG
>CAZFZC010000149.1:0-3194 GCA_964523155.1 uncultured Methanosarcinales archaeon | reverse complement strand
GCGCCGCCCTGATCGTCCTCGCGCTCGCGCTGCTCGCCCGAGGCCAGCGCCGCCCTGTGCCTGCCGCTTGCAACATTATCCATAGATATACGGCTGTGCCTTTTTGCAAGGAAATTCACTGAAAAAACCCGTGATTTGCTGATAAGCTCCAGGGTGAAGGAATCCTTTTCCAGGGAGATGTAGTACAGTGGAGGCCTTATGCTTACAGGGGTGTGCCAGGCAGTCCTGGTCAGGTTCTGCCTGAGTGATTTTCTCCCCATAACCCTGACTGCAGCCCTGCTAATGACAGCCACAACCTGCCTTGGCCCGATTATTTCAAGCATTTCTGTACCTGTGCCTTTTTTCACACAAAAGCAGCAGTGAAACCATAAACAGAAGGACAAAGAGGATAAGGTGCACATAGTGCAGGTTCCACATCAGCAGGTCGAAGGGCATCGCAAGTATGAAGACGCCTGATGCATATATTCCTGAGACAAACACCTGCCTGAACGCAACCCTGTAGCCTGTTACAAAGGCCCCAAGATACGCAAGTCCGGCAAGGAACAGTATGACAGCCAATGACTTCACAAATATGTAGGCTGTGTAAAAAAGGATTATCCCTGGCAGCAGAAAAACAGCAAGACCGATAATTACGCGTCCAAAGGCTTTCTTGTCATCAGATATGCTGTCCCAGCGGCTGCGCACAGGCTCGCGCATCAGCAGGCACGCAGGGGCAAGCATGCTGCAAAGCGCTGGCCTCCTGATAAACTCATCTTCTGTAACCAGTATGTTCTGGCCGCTGTAGTTCATTTTGTCTGCCAGGACAACATTGTGCTTTTGAAGGACAATGGGCTCTGTGAGGTTAAACTCCAGGCTGACTTCAGACAGCTTGGCCAGCTCCCTGTCAAGGCTCGACTGGAGGGCAAATATTGTTGCTGCAGAGAGGACCAGCAGTATAAAACCAGAAAGCATAACAGTCATTGTGAAATGTTTCAGAGCATGGGAAAGGTTAACAACAGAGAGGCTGTGGTAGCTGTCAGGGTTAAGGCTTCGTAGGAAGTTTTTCAGATAAGCAATCAGCCTTTCCTGTGGCGCTTTTTCAAAAATCCTTCTTGTCATGCACAGGATGTCAGTGCAAAGGTTTTTTATATTTTGCTATAAACACGTTCCGTTCAATTGAGGGATGTTCATTCTCGGCTGTTCAAGTAGGCTGTTCTTGAAAGGGGGAGCCAACTGCCTAAATCTGGTTTTTCTTTGGTTCTAACAGTCAAAAATGGTTTTGGTGTAAACAGGCAGTCTAACAGGTGGGCTTCCAGATTGTGGATTTTAAAGGCAAGCCACAAGGCAACCCTCAATTGCTTACTTTTTTGAGGGTCGTCTTTTTGATGCCGGCAGTCAAGCCAGTAGTTGAGATGGGTACCCCTATTTAAACGAGCAGTGATACGAGCAGGCACTTTTTTTGAAACACAGTCTCATACACAGTCTCTGGATTTGTTGAAACCCAGTCAGAAACCCAGTGCCAAAATTGGGTGATTTGAGACCAAGTCTCAAGCCAACACTCAAGATGTTCCCATTTTGGAACTAACCGTCAGTCTAACCCTCAAGAATTGGCAATTTTGTCGGTTAGTCCTCAAAGTTACCTTTAAAGAACTGTTTTAAGAAGTAGTTTATTGTGTTTTTTGTACTGCTTTGATTAGTAAGTCTTTCCATTCTGGTTTTTGTATGAGGCCTGCTTTTTGTGCGGGTGTCAAGTCCAGACTCATGTGTGGTCGGACAAAGTTGTAGTACGTCTGGAAGTTCTCCGCAAACTGTTTCTGGTTGCCATTAAAGCCTCTCATGACTTTGTCTCGTTGTCTGAATGAGCTATGAAACCGCTCAAGCTTGTTGTTACTGAAATCTTTATTTCTCAGGCTAACATATCTCTTGTGTGGCTTTGGATTCTTGTACGTGGCAAATTCTTTCCTGACTGCTTTTTCATAAGAAAAGGAGCCATCTGTAACCACTGTCTTTGCTTTCTTGCCGGAGCATTTCTTTGCTATTTGAAAGGTTTTTCTTGCATCTTTGGTGCTTCTTGTTGGGCTTGCATAGCTTGCTAGGAGGAATCGTGTTTTTGCGTCCAGTACGTTCCAGATGTAGTTGATTTTTCCTTTGGACTTGACAAACTGCTCATCAGCGTGCCAGTAGTCTCCCACTTCTGGTTGCATAGACTTGACATATTCGTTGATGACTTTCATGAAGCGGTTGATCCAGTTCATGACAGTTATGTGGCTGATGTCAAGTCCATAAAACTGCCTCATGCTGTCTTGGATGCCTCGATAGCTTACTCCTTTGAGGTACAGGTCTATTGCAAGGATTACAGTGTCTTCGTTGCCTTTGATGTTTGGAAGAGCGTTTTCTGTGAATCGTTTCTTGCAGTCTTTGCAGTACCATCGCTGTTTTGCTCCGATGGTTGTTTTTCTCTTGCTGTCCCGCCTCGTGTTTTGTGAGGTGCAGACTGGGCAGACTTGTTGCGTTTTTTCCGTCATTTTCTTTACCTTTTCTTACTTTTATAAGTATATATCAGAAGGTGCTATTTCTATATAAATCTTGTCATTTCTTACCTATGAAAGTATACTATTCTAAGTATACAATCAAAAGAAATATAAAGAAAGAAACAAATCTTTACTGATTATGGCTAAGATTCAGATAACTGTCCAAGGCTACCGATGTGAACGCTGTGGCCATGAATGGATTCCTAGACTTAAGAGAGATGAGGATCCTGTCATCTGTCCTAAATGTAAGAGTCCATACTGGAATAAACCAAAGAAGAGGAAAAAATAAGAGTTTTATTATAGTTAGAACTCTTTTGTAAATACTATAAATCAAACTCTTCAATGAATCCATTTATCATTTTAGGTTATGAATTTTTTTCCTTTTTTGTCTTGAATTTCTCTAATAAATTCTTTGGATAGCATTTCTTCGAAATATTCTGCAAAGCTTTGGCTTGAAAGATTGGTTTGCCTTAATAAGGGAGTTCTTTTTATTGAATTATTACTCTTTTCAATAATGTTTAAAAAGTCAAATATGACTTCTAATCTCTCCCTTTTCTTTCTCATTTTGTCCATTTGCCCACTTTAAAATAAACATAGACGAATGAAGCAACAGATATTAACTGAAGAACCAATTTGAATTCAAAAGGTATGAAGTTTCTTGATTGGAGCACAAGTAAGCTAATA
>CAZFZC010000148.1:236-3210 GCA_964523155.1 uncultured Methanosarcinales archaeon | reverse complement strand
CAACAAGCTTGTAGTCGGCCCTGACGGGCTTGTGCACCCCTGCTACTCAATAAGGGAAGGGAGGAAGTCCATCAGGGAGGCCTGGAAAAGCGGGCTTTCCAGGCGCTTTCGGATGCTTGAATTAATGCCTGAGGTATGCAAGAAGTGCGAGTATCTCTTTGATTGCCTGGGGGGGTGCAGGTGGGCAGCAAAGATGGCGACAGGCAGGCTGGACGGGATGGATCCGATGGCACAGCAAAAAACCTCAAGAAGGGCCACCTTAAGCCAGGCGCCATTTATCTCAGTTATTGTACCTACCTACAACCGTGCAAAACTACTGAGACTTACACTGAATGCGCTGAAAAATCAGGACTATCCGGACTTTGAGGTCATTGTAGTAGATGACGGTTCAACCGACAATACAAAGGAGCTGGTCGCAAGTTTTCCTGGATTTTCGTACATATTTCAGGAAAGGAAGGGGTTTCGAGTGGCTGCAGCAAGAAACCTCGGCGCAAAAAAGGCGAAAGGAGAAATACTCGTCTTTTTGAACGATGATGTTGTTGCTTTTCCAAATCTCCTGGCACGATTTGCTAATTCCCTGCAACACAACGACCTAGTGCTAGGTTATACAGCGGCATATGGCTCTAAGGAACAGTACAGCCTGACGGCTGTCCGAAAGGCGCTTGGCAGCGGAAAACTTGAGAATCTGCCAATAATTCCCGAGTTCCGGCACAGTCTTTTTCATGGAAATCTCCCTGAACAGCCATGGGGCTACCTCGTTGCAACATGTTTTGCAGTCAGAAGAGAGCTTTTCACGAAAGAAATGTTTGATGAATCCTTCACCGGGTGGGGTGTGGAAGATGAGGAACTTGGTTACCGCCTGCATAAGAGAGGCTGCAGTTTTGCTTTTGAGAAGACATGCATAGGTCTCCACATGCCTCATCCTAACGAAAACCTAACAGGGATATATACAAGAGAAAAAATGGATTCAATGCTTCAAAATTTCAAAATTTTTTTAAGCAAGCACCCTGATGAAGAGGTGTATAAATATATATGCTCGAGAATTGACAGGCTGCCTGACAGTCTGTTGGGAAGAGAGCAAAAGGAAACTGCGAAAAGTTTGCTTGGAAAGTGAAAAACAAACATAAAAAGACCGTGACTATTGTTGTTTTTACGATATTGCTCCTCACACACGCGGTACTTACTATCCAATGGTTTCCTCTGGAAGTCCTGTTCTCAGACAAACCGATTATGACTGATGATTATCCTTTCTTCTATTTTCAGGCAAGAGAGTCTGCTGCAAGTATCGGGAACTGCAGGTTTTGGCAAGTAGAACCTCATTCTGAAGCCCATGTTGGTCTAATAGTGCAAACCAACAGACTACTGACGCTCATTCTACTGCTCACGCCAAAAAATTTTGAATTGCATATTTTTAAGTTTGTATTGTTTTTATCAGTCTTAGTTTCGCCAATCCTATTTTATTACATAAACAAGCACTTTGCCAGTTCTAGATTGGCCGGCATATTGGGTTTTTTGCTTGCTGTCTATGTAATAAATTTTGAATATATTATAAGGATTTACAATTTTCTTGGACTCAACATGTATCTGCTTGGGACAATCTTCTCCCTTTTTGTCTGTTCCGTAATATACATTAACAGAGATAAGATAACCGCAAAGAAAGGCTTCCTTTTCCTACTTTTAATTCTTGTTTCTGTTCAAGTGCACGTTCTTGCCTTTCTAACATATGCAATTATTCTGCCATTTCTTTTTTGGGACAGAATAAAAGTTTCTCACATATTGTCTACTGCAAATCATGTCTGGAAGAATAAAGCAATGGCCCTCGTGCATTTGTTCCTTCTCAGTCTTATTTTTTTGTCCATATTTTTCCCTGCGTATTTTCTGATAAACATTCCTGCACAAACAGAAGACGCCACAGCACTAGGTCTTAGTACCTTTCTTAAAGATTTGGATCAAAACCCGGTAAGAATCGGCTTAATTGTCTTTGGATTTGCTTCCCTGATTCTGGAGGCTTATTATTTCAGAAGCATGCTTGCAAAAAGGTTGCTAATCCCTGCGTTCTTGCTCTTCATGCTGGGCTACTTTGGCTCTTATTTGCCGGTTGTCTCTGGAACTAAGCCGCACAGATTCATTATTTTGCTGGTGTTCATGCTGATAATGCCCATTTCTGCATCGCTGGCAAGAGTAAATTTCAGCAAAAGAAAATACTACAGTGCTGCTGCGGTTGGCTGTTCTTTTTGCCTTCTTTTCATTCCTATTGCAGCGGAAACCAAATCGCTATACTCTTCCAGGATTAGTGATGAGCCTCCTGAACGCACCCAGAAACTGCTGTCCTGGATAACTGGATATACAGAGTTGAACTCTACAATTCTCATTGAAGGCAGCCCGAATGCGCCCTGGTCCAGGATGCATCTGTATGGAGGACACAGCGCTCTGCTTTTCCATGATTTGACAGGGAGAAACTTCCTCGCAAACGCAGAGTATGGTCACTATCTGCCTCTCAAATATTGGAATGTCCATTTGAAAAATGGAATGCTTAACGGGCAGCCTATCAGCAAAGAAGCGGCAGAGATGCTTATTACACACTCAACAATCGACTATGCAGTTGTATGGAACAACAGCACGAAGAACGTCTTCTTTGGCATTTCTGGCTGGAGGCTGGCAAAAGTCATCGATGAATTCTACATATTCGAGAGGATAACATGATGCCGCTTGAAAAGGCATGGCTGATACAGATAGAAGTTACAAATACCTGCCACAAAAAATGTGCACACTGCACCAGGGCAACCGGTTTGACCAAAAAAAGGCATTTTGCAGACCTTGAATTTATTGAAAATGCTCTTCTTAGTCTAAAGGAATGGCCAAACGGTGTGGGCTGTATGGGTGGGGAGCCCACAATGCACCCCCATTTTTCAGAAATTTGCATGTTGTACCAGAAATATTTCCCAAGAGATAGGTGCGGCCTGTGGACATCTGG
>CAZFZC010000148.1:0-226 GCA_964523155.1 uncultured Methanosarcinales archaeon | reverse complement strand
AGACTTTTGGCATTTTGAGCTATAATGAACACGGGCCTTCGTTGAGCTACCATAGGCCGGTTTTTGTTGCATCCAAAGATGTCATGCCCAACCCATTTGTACGTGCCCAGGCGATTGAGAACTGCTGGCTGCAACACATATGGTCCCCAAGCATAACTAGAACAGGCGCATTCTTTTGTGAGGTTGCTGCCACTGTAGACCAACTATTTGGATTGAGAAGAGGTCT
>CAZFZC010000147.1:0-3228 GCA_964523155.1 uncultured Methanosarcinales archaeon | reverse complement strand
CGATGAACCACACAAACCCTGCGCCTGCCATTATGCACAGGAAAGGCAGTGCAAAGGGAAGGATCCGCAGCGTGTGCACGGCAAGCACACCAAAACCCAGGAAGCACAGAACAACAGCTGCCCCTGTTATCCCCTTTTGCCTCCTGCTGAGTTGCGCTGCCCCCCACAGCAGGGCGAGAAACACAAGGGTAAGCCCGCCCATCCTGCCAACCATATCCCATATGTCCAGGTCTGAGAGTTCCCGTATCGTGCCCATCCCGCTTGGCCATTCAGAGCCTGCATTTTCGCCGAGGTAGGACGCAAGGCGTTCAGGCATAAGGCTCCTTATCTGCGGAAAAAACATAACTGACAGGATTAGGCCCAGGCACACAGCCGCAGGGAAGGCCCATCTGGGCACCCTCTGAAATAGCGGGACTGCCAGGTGCAGCCCGTAGGCAAGCACAGCTATTACTGCTGCGATGAAATACCCATACCAGGTGTAGCGGAACGCAAAGACGGCAATGACAATCACAGACCCAATCACAATCCTGCCTGTCATGCCCTTTTCAGCCGCAAGCATGCAGAACAGCCAGAGTATAGACAGGATAAAAAATATGTTAAGGACATTCGTGTCGCACAGCCCGGCCAGGCTGTATTTCAGGAACTCAGGGTGCACTGCCAGCAGGGCTGATGCAACAAATCCTGCGGCAGGGCCTGCAACCTGCCTTGCCAGCAGATAAACCATGGCGCAGGCGAGCATGGTGAATGCCACAGGCAGCCAGAACGCACCAGTTTCCATCCGGATGCCGAGCCTGCCGCAAAAATGGATGAGCCAGGAAAGGGTGTTGTCCAGCTCACGGTTCTGTGCCTTGTGCAGGTAATAGTAAGGGTCTATTCCTATGAGGTATGTCTGGCCTTTTTCGTCCCTGTACTTCTCCCTGTATTCGTCAGCCTTTTTTTCTATGGCCTCCCTGTTCTTCCCAAGGATTGCCGCAAGCCTTTCCAGAGTGAGCTCTTCCTTTTTTTCAGGCGGTGCGGTTGCATATTCCTTTTCAACCTGCAGTGCAGCCTGTTGCCTCATGGCAGACTCTGCTGCACTCTCTGCCCACCTGTCCATCAAAGGCAGGCCGGCAGCGTGCATCCTTATGAGGACAGCAAGCGCAAGCACAATGCATACGGCCAGAGCCTCGGCATATCTCTTTTTTTTCAAACTGCAGATGCTGTTGCAAGGGATTATTTATAGCTTTTCCCCAATATACTCAAGAATCCTTGCTGCGCACGCCTCTGGGCTTCCCTTTGACGTATCCAGGCGCAATTCCGCGCTCTTCGGGGCTTCGTAAGGGTCGTTTACGCCGGTGAAATCCCTGATTTTTCCCGCCCTTGCGCGCCTGTACATGCCCTTTGGGTCCCTCTTTTCGCATATCCCAATGGGACAGTCAACATAGATTTCGACGAAATCCCTGCCGATGAGCTTTCTCGCAAACCCCCTCTCTTTCCTGTACGGGCTTATGAAGCAGACAAGCACATAAAGGCCGGCGTCATAGAAGAGCCTTGCCACCTCAGCTATCCTGCGTATGTTCTCTCCCCTGTCCTTTTTGCTGAACCCCAGGTCTGAGTTCAGGCCGTGGCGGATGTTGTCTCCGTCCAAGACATAGCAGGGCCTGTGTGCCTCCCAGAGCAGCTTTTCGAGAACGCGGGCAACAGTTGACTTTCCGCTGCCTGAAAGGCCTGTGAACCAGAGCACCTTGTTTTTTTGGCCAAAGAACCCTGCCCTGTCCTGCCTGCTCACCTGTCCTTCGTGCCAGACCACTTCAGCCATCATATCACATCCTTGAGGTAGTCGAGAACCCTTGCTGCACAGTCCTTAAAACCCATTTTGTCAGTGTCAACAGCTATTTCAGGGCTCTTTGGCTCCTCGAAGGGGTCAGACACACCTGTGAAATGCTCAATTTTGCCTTCTTGTGCCTTCTTGTAGACACCTTCTGTGTCTCTCTCAATACACTTCTCGATACTGGCCCTGACATACACCTCTATGTAGGTTCCGTGCTTCTCGATTGCGGCCCTTATCATCTGCCTTTGTCTGTTGTACGGTGTTATGAAGCTTGCGAGCACTACTGCGCCGTTCCTTGCCAGCAGCTGGGCGATGTACATTGCCCTCTCGATGTTCTGGTCCCTGTCTTTCTTGGAGAAACCCAGGTCCTTTGACACTGTCTGCCTCATCACTGTGCTGTTGAGCAGCTCTGCCCTTTTGCCGTGCTCTTCAAGCCCCTGTGCAACTAGCTTGGCTATTTTGGCCTTGCCTGATTTTGGGAGGCCGGTGAACCAGACAACTATCCCAAAATCAGAGAGATAGTCGGCAAGCACCTTGTCTGCGCCCGCAGGCATCATCTTGCGCCATGACGGGTCGCCCCTTTCGATAAGGTTACGGATTTCTGTCGCGCTTATCTGTTTGACGTTCTCTGCAACCGGAATCTCGTTGACCCTGTAACCGACACCCCTGCCGTAGTTTATGCTTTCGATGTCGTCAATTATCACTACCTTTACATCCACCTTGAGCTCTCGCATTGCAGCCTCTATCATGCGCTTTCTAAGCAGCGGCGGGTAGATATCGTAAGGCGTGTTCCTGACAAGGATAAGAAGCGGCACCCCTGCCTTAATCTTGTCCATCATAATCTCAAGGTGGCCCTTGTGAAACGGCGACCACCTGCCGACAAAGACAGCCCTAGCTGCCATTTACAGCCTCCAGCACACTGCTGTGGAGCAGGCTGTTTGTCGCTGCAAAACCGCCCTCGACCACGGGGTTTTGCTTGTTGAAGTTTATCCTCCTGCCGCCAAGGCCTGTTATCCTGCCACCTGCCTCTGTGACTATACAGTGCATTGCGCAGATGTCCCATTCGCTGAGGCTCCCAAGCCGGATGTATGCGTCAGCCTTTCCGCTGGCAACCATGCAGCCCTTGATGCTGCTGCCGCTCGTGATGATGCTCTCTGTACCCAGGCTTCCTATGACCCTGTCAAGGGCCTCTGATGCGTGCGACCGGCTTCTTGCTATTGTCATTTTTGCCGGGTCTGATACTGCGCTGACCCTGATTCTTTCCTCTGCACCGTTTCTCTGGCAGTAAGCCCCGTGGCCCCGCGCGCCATAGTAGAGCTCGCCTGTCGCAGGGGCGTATATAACTCCCATTATCGGCTCGCCCTTGCGCGAACTGATTGTCGAGCAGGCTATCTCCAGTGTCACCTACACCGATGCGG
>CAZFZC010000146.1:0-3302 GCA_964523155.1 uncultured Methanosarcinales archaeon | reverse complement strand
TTCCGGCAAGTGAGATGCCATAGCGCGCCGTCAGCAGCGGCTCGCCAATCGCCAGAGCTGCAGTCTGTGTTCACATTCTTTGTTACGTTGTTGACAGAGGTCTCACTGACTCCGAAAAGCAGACCTGAGCACTGCGCACCGCCTACCCAGAGCGTGCAGTAGTTTATGCCCGACCACGTGTCGTTTGCATAGTACTGGAAGAGTGCGCTCACTTCAGTCTGTAGCGCGTTGTCAGCAGGGGCAGCCAAGGTGACATTCGGGCCGGTAATGTCAAGGTTTACAGTGTCGTTGCCGATTCCTGTCTCGTTAAAGTAGTTCCTGGCCCAGACATAGACAATCTTAGGTCCGTCGCTGGAATTGCAACCGAAGGCGGTGTCTGTCAGATTGAACTCAGTGTACCAGGTGCATGTGCCGCCGCATCCGGTGCCTGTCCAGTTTGTCCAGCTGCTCCAGGCGGTTGTGTTGCAGGATACCATGAAATCCTTTATGTATGAGCCCCTGATGCGAAGGTCAACCTTCTCGCTGTAGACAGAGTCGGGCGGGCTGGCGCCGCCGGGCGGGCTGTTGTATATGTCTATCTGCGGGCTTGCGTTCGGAGTATCAATTGTAAAGTTTACAAACTCAAAGTCAATGATGCCTGATTCGTTTACATAGACGTATATCAAGTGCGGTCCCTGGTCCATTGCACCAAGTTCCTTGGTGATGTTTGTGACATTGTAGTATGTTGAGCTGTTTGGTCCCAGGTCAACAGAATACCATGCATCGTAGGTGCTGTTAAAAGTCGCATTAAGCAGCGGGGTGTAGTCAGCAATGACAGCACTTTGGGGCGAGACTATTGTAATCTTTCCTGTCCCTGTCGAAAACAGCCTGCTTGCGCTTCCCAAGTTGCCGAACCTGTCCTCGCAGTAGAACCACACTGTTTTTGCACCATACACTGAAAAGCTCCTGTTTGCATAGAAGTAGGTATCGTTAAGCTTTGTCATGTTCCAGCTTGTGCTGTTTATCTGGTAGGTGCAGTTCTTGCCCACCTTGTCCAGGCTGATGTTGAACCAGATTTGCGTGCCAAGCGGATAGGTCTGCATTAGCGGCGAGTGGACAGTTATCTCGGGGGCGCTGCTCATGTTCTCAACAACCAGGAAGTCAAAGTCAGACACTGCGTTTTGTGACCACAGGGCAACAGAGCCATTCGTGAGGAACCCCCCACCCAAATCGTCGCAGGTTCCGTTTATGTCCCAGCCAGAAGGCTCAGTGTCGTTCGCCTGCCAGACCCTGGCAAGGACTCTTGTCGCGCTTGCCTCGTTGGATACCCTTGTCCTTATGTAATACCACTGGTCTGGCACAGGCGTAAGTGTGCTCAGCCTGTCTCCAGCGCACACGTAGCTGCTGTCCTCGTCGCCCTTGCGCCGGAAGACGCCGCTCGACTCGCCCGAACATGCCCTTATGTACATGTAGTAGTAGTTAGCGTCCCCGTCAGCTATCTGTGAATACACAGTCATCCCAGTCCCCCAGTTGCTTGTGTTCTGGCCATACTTTAGCTTGGTGTAGGCCTCATAGGTGTTCCAGGAATGCGCGCCTGTGCCGTTGTACTCTGAAAACACCATGTTGTTGCCGGCAGCGCATCTGAAGAAAGAATGGTTTGTTGCGTTCTTGTAGACAGAGCAGTTGTCCTCCAAATTATAAGGTGGCACGCGTTCGTAGTCCACAAATCCCACGGGGTCTGAACTGTTCGAATAGCTGTTGAACTGCTCATAGAGAAGGAAGCCCATATTGTTTGCATAGGCAACATCATTGCCAAACAAAAACATCAAGTGGTGCTTGCCTGTTGTGATAATCTGGTTCTCCAGGTGGGCAGTCCCGCTGCAGCTCCAGTTTTCATACATGAGGCGCTTGATACGGTGGGAATCCTCTTGCTTGAGCCCTGCCAGGCTAACTGAACTGCCGTCTTCAAGAAAAGCCGTCAGTTGTGAAGACCTGTCTGTCTCTTCACAGAAAAGCCCCAGGAAGACCAGGTCATCCTTGGTTGCAGATGCGTCCGATAGGAACTCTGACCAGGATGTTTTGTTAATTGGCTCAATGGATAGATTTGCGCTGCCTGTGGTATTGAAGTTCACGGTCCAGTTGCCAAAGAGGGTCGGATAGCTCTGCACATTGAGGACTGTCAGGTCAACCTCAAGCAAAAACTCCTGTTCTGAGAGCCTTGGAGTAAGCCACTGCGCATAATCATAAAGCCCGTCGGAGTTGCTGTCAATGAGCGTGAAGTTGAACCTGGGGTCGTCAGTTACCTCCATTGTGTCGTTGCTCAGCCAGTAGAGTCTGGCCTGTTCAGCCTTGCAGGGGTGTATGGGGGTGCCTGCCAAAACATCCCTATAGTGGATGCTTGCGTTGCTGTGTATCCTGAGAAGCTTTGATTCTGTATAATCTTTCCTTTCTACAGTCTCCTCTTTCTGCGGAGCCTCTGTCTGAAACAACACAGTATGGTTCTGTGTTTTTGCCAATACAAGCTTTGGTTGTGCATTCCTGGGGATTCTCACTGTGTTTTTTTCCAGTGCCCGTATGTCAAAGCCCAATGCCTGCTCCTCAAAGAAGGCTGCCATTTTCCCGACGAGGCCTGATTCCTCCTTTTCCTGTCTGATTCTTGTGCGCCTCTCCTCAAGGAGCCTGAGCCTCTTGGCATCCAGCAGCTGCGTTCGGGACAGAGTCAGGTTCCCCACCGTAACGTTGAACTCCACTTCCCTACCCCGGCTCTGGACAGATATGTTTTCAGCATCTAAAGGAAGCTTAAGGCTCTGCTCTGTGCCTGCATATACTCTTGCCTTCCATACAACCGGTTGCCCGACAACTGCTTTTCCCTGCTGAAGAAGGCCTGTTTCATTCTGCCCGGCAGTAGCATTCTCACTCAGTGCGTCTGCTGCGGTAAGGGCAGTGTCGTTTTCCCAAATGACATTAAGCATGTAGCTGACTTTCCGCCTGCCTGCCCTGAAGGTCACAGTTGTTATGCCGGTGAAATCAGGCGCCGGCCGAAGCACAAACAGGCCGTTTTCTGCAATAACCTCTGTGCTGTTTGTTGCGTTGTACTCAATATAGGTCAGACCACCCATGTAGTTTGACACATTAACCGTGACATACGAGTTTTTCTCAATGGTGATGCTGACGCTGTGGTGCTCAATCTCGTCTGCCTGCCCTGGTTCATCAGCAATCCTTAGTATGCCGCCTGCAGTGTATTGTTCCCAGTGGCCGAGCGCATAGTAGCTCTGCCTTCTGAACATGAAAGCGTCTGCAGCAACAAGGCTGGTTGTGCCGTA
>CAZFZC010000145.1:3010-3342 GCA_964523155.1 uncultured Methanosarcinales archaeon | reverse complement strand
GTAAATGTGTTTTCGCCCATAGGCTGCACCGTCTATCAGGTCTCCGGTAATAAAAACCATGTCAGGAGAGAGCCGGTTGATTTCAGAGACAACCTTCGTGATGAAAGCCTGGTCGCGCACTGTGCCTGCATGCAGATCCGAAACAAGAACAGCGTGCAGTGTCCTCTCAAGCCCCGGAAGCGGCACTTCGATGTCCTTCACCGTGACTGAAGATGCACCCAGAATGCCGAACAGGCCAAGTATCAATGCAAACCCGACAGCAACTGCCCCCGAGAGCCTTGCATCAACCGCAAACAATGCCACAACCCCCTGGTGCAAAAGCATTGCCCAGA